>CAZPNG010000159.1:0-7621 GCA_964587845.1 uncultured bacterium
ATGCGGTGAAGCATGAGCATGAATACTGCAAACTCTCTGAAAATCAACTGCTTTAGGTTTTCAGAAAAAGTTTCT
The DNA here is from genome assembly GCA_964587845.1 of uncultured bacterium. Lineage (GTDB taxonomy): Bacteria > Omnitrophota > Omnitrophia > Omnitrophales > CAZPNG01 > CAZPNG01. The sequence continues at coordinate 76 of CAZPNG010000159.1, forward strand.
CCTTTTGACTGGCGAACTATTTTCCGCATGCGTTTTTTGGCTTCTGCCATTGTGTCGACATAGCCCACTCGTGCCAGAAAGGGCCCAAACTCAGCATAACGTCTAAACTGCTTTTCAAACTCAGGCCATTTTTCCTGCATAATTTCATCGTGCATAAAATCCTCCCTGAAGAATCTGTGAGGTTTAAAAAATCAGCCCTCATCCCCCGCTGATCCGTCATACAAAACCTTGCCACTTTCCTTGGAGATAATTATCGCTCGGCTTGATTCTATAATAAGTCTGTCAGGGTGGGCGGGACAAAGCACGCACCAGACATCGTCAGGCCGCCACTTGCGAGCGTTTGCAATATATTCCATGGATGCACTGATCTGGGAAACGCCGTGACTGATTGTGAAAAACTCAAAGCCCGGACCAACGATCTCTGCTGCTATTTTAATTGCCTGATCTTCTGTAATCATCTTGGACCCGCCCCCAAAACCTGGCCCCTTGAGAAGTTGAGAAAAAGCCGGCAGGGTGGAGTGAGGCACGGGGCGGAATCGAACCGCCGTATTGGAGTTTTGCAGACTCCTGCCTTACCACTTGGCTACCGTGCCGTGAGTTGATGGATGAGAAGGTGCCGAGGACCGGACTCGAACCGGTACGGGCTCATAACGGGCCCATGGGATTTTAAGTCCCAGGCGTCTACCAATTCCGCCACCTCGGCAAAGCATGAAGACGCTGTACCAGGATCCGAAGAAGGAGGCGCGCCAGGCGCCGCTTGGACACGCGCGGGTAAAACGCTCGAGCGCCTCCGTTCAAGATCAGCGCGTCCATGGGGTTTCGTCCGAACGGATGATGCCCGCGGCCCACCAGGCGCGTGGCGACCAAGACGTCAAGCTGCTTGGCGCGTTTCTTACGGCGGGCGTGGGCACGCCACGCCTCGGTTTCAAGCGAAAACCCCACCACGATGCGCCGGCCCTTGCGCTTTGCCACGCCGGCCACCAAGTCCGGCGTCTCGCGAAAGCGCACCGTGAGGCTTGGCGTGCGCTTCATCTTGCGGGCGCTGAGCCGTGCGGGGATGAAGTCCCCCACCGCGGCTGTCATCAGAAGAGCATCCGAGCGCTGAAACTCCCGGGCCAGCAACTTCGAAAGATCCTGCGTGGTTTCGTAGCGAAGCACGCGAATGCCGCGAAGCGCGGGGGCATCGACTGCTCCCAAAAGCAGCGTGACGCCAAATCCCGCACGCCGTGCTTCACGAGCCAGCGTGATGCCCAGCTCTCCGGTCGCGCGGTTCGTGATATATCGGACGGGGTCGAGGTACTCGCGCGTCGGGCCCGCCGTGACGAGAAGCCGCGGCGGCACCGGTCAGCCGGCCCTCACGGGCTCTTGCCTTGAGCGGGAGCGCGCCGCCGGCTGGCGGGCGGGCACGCGCAGCCCAAGGCCAGGGAGCAATGCGCTCACGATGTCCTCGACCGGCGCCACATGGCCCACGCCCTCGCGGTGACACACCAGGTGCCCCACGACCGGGCCGATCAGGCGCGCGCCGTGGCGCCTCAAGGCCGCGGCGTTGGCCTGGGTCGCGGGATGATTCCACATGTTGTCGTTCATGGCCGGTGCAATCCACAGGGGCGCGCGCGAGGCGAGAACCGTGGAAGTCACCAGATCGTCCGCCAGCCCATGCGCCAGCTTGGCCATGACGTCAGCGGAGGCCGGCGCCACGAGGATCGCTGTGGCGCGGTCGGCAAGGGAGGTGTGCAGGGGCTCGGGGAAGGGATTCTCCCCAAACTGGTCGGAGTAGACGCGGTTACCTGACAGGGACTCCAGCGTGAGCGGCGTGACAAACTGCGCAGCCGCCTTGGTCATCAGGCAGTAAACGTTTGCGCCGGCCTCGCGAAACGCCGTGATCGCGTCCAGGACCTTGAAGCAGGCGATGCTCCCCGTGAAGCAGAAAAGGAGCGTGGGCCTGCCGTCAGGCTTCGTCGCCTGAGTCGATTTCGCCGCCACCGGATGTGGGGATCTCACTGGGCTTTTCCTGGGCCGCCAGGTCAATGTAGTGCACTTTCCCCGCGGCGAATTCATCAAGGGCCATTGTGGTGGCCTTCTTGGATCCGGTTCTGACCAAGGGAGGAGCCCCCTGGCCAATCTCGTTGGCCCGCTCCGAGGCGGCCAACACGAGCTTGAAGAGGCTTTTTGCGCTTCTCATTAAATGTTCCAGCGGGACATACGACATGGATCCTCCTCCAGATGATTACGGTTGCCGGCGCTTGGCGGCCGCGAGCAGCTTTTCCAGCTCCTCGGCCGCGCGGTCTACGGAATCGTTCAACACCGTGTGATCAAACTCCTTCGCGCAGGACATCTCGGCCTCAGCCCGGCTCAACCGCAGCTGCAGCTCCTCAACTGAACCGGCGCCGCGTTCCTCCAGGCGCCTGCGGAGCTCCTCGCGCGTGGGGGGCACGAGAAAAATGCTCAGGCACGGCAGTTTCTTGCGCACCTCGCGCGCGCCTTGAACATCGATCACGAGCACCACGTCCTTGCCGCCCGCGAGGGCCTGCTCCACCGCAGGGCGCGGCGTGCCATAAGAGGCGCCGAACACGAGAGCCGACTCCAGAAACGCCCCCTGGCCGACGCCCTCCTGAAACTGCTCCCCCGTCATGAAATGGTAGTCCCGTCCGCCCCTCTCGCCCGGCCGCGGTTTGCGGGTGGTGGCCGAAACCGAGCGCACGAGGTTGGGGTTCAAATCCAACCAGCGCTCGACCACGGTGCTCTTGCCGCACCCCGACGGGGCCGACAGCACCACCAGGGTGCCGGTGCCCTTGGAGGCGCCGGCTTTTGAGCGCTCCATGCTCACGGCCGTCGTCACTCCAGGTTCTGGATCTGTTCGCGGATCCGCTCCAGCTCGCTCTTGATTTGAATCACTTCCTGGGAGATTCCGAATGAAGACGCCTTCGCCGACAACGTGTTGACCTCGCGGAAGATTTCCTGAAGGGTGAAATCCAGCTTCTTGCCGATGGCGTCGCGCTCGCGCAACACCTTGCCCAGCAGCACCAGGTGGCTTGACGCGCGCACCAGCTCCTCGGTCACGTCGGCGTGCTGCGCCAGAATGGCCACTTCCCGGGTGAGCCGCTCGTGGTCCATCGCGAGATCCCGGGAGAGCTGGGCCGCGCGCTCCTTCAGCTTCTCGAACACCTCCCGGCTCAACGTGCTTGCCTGCGCGCGAATGCGGTCCAAATGAGATCCGATGCGCGCCGCACGCGTCACGATGTCCTTCACAAGCGTGCGCCCCTCGAGCTCTTTGGCACGAATCAGCTCGGCAATCGCCTTGTGGACGACGGGTTTCATTTCCTCCCAAAGGTGCTGTACGTTCCGGCCGTTCGCCTGGTAGGTGAAAATGCCGGGCAGAAGGAGCAGATCGCGCACTTCAAAGCCGGGCTTCAGGCGCAGTTTCTTGGCCACCTTCTCGAGGGCCGTGACGTAGCGGCGGGCTTTCGCCTCATCCAGCTTGGCGGGGGCCTCCTCCTCCACCTGCCCGCCGAAGGAGACAAAGAGATACACCTTTCCGCGCGGAACAAGCTCGTGCACCGTGGCCTTGAGCTCGCTTTCCAGAAACTGAAGCTCGGCGGGCAGCTTGGCGGAAAAGTCAAAGAAGCGGGAATTGACCGAGCGCGCCTCGACCCGGCACATGCCCTGGCCTATCCTCTTCTCGCAAGCACCAAACCCCGTCATGCTGCGTGCCATGTAGCCCCTTTACAAAATCCGAGTAAATACACCCATCCCGCAACTTATAAGCTGCGTATTGTATCAGATCGCCCCGAGGGACGCCAGCAAGCCCTGGGCGGCCCGGCGGGGGCTCGCGGCGGCGGTGAGGGGCCGGCCGATCACCAGGGAATCCGCTCCCCTGCGGAACGCCGTTCGGGGGTCGAGGATGCGCTTTTGGTCGCCTGATGGATCGCCCGCCAGGCGAATGCCGGGGGTCACGATGAGGAATCGTTGGCCGCAGGCCTTGCGAATGAGGCCGATCTCCTGGCCGGAGGCCACGACACCGTCGCAGCCCGAGCGCTGGGCCAGGCGCGCCAAGAGCGCAACTTGCCGGGCGGGCGTCGCGCGCACGCCCACCGAGCGCAGGGCAGCGGGGTCCAGGCTTGTGAGGACCGTCACGGCGAGGAGAAGAGGCCGCCTCTTGGAGCGGCCGAGCGCTTCGCGCGCCGCGCGCATCATGGCCTCCCCGCCGCTTGCGTGCACGTTCACCATGTCGACGCCCAGGCGCGCGGCCTCGGCCACAGCCCGGCCCACCGTGTTGGGGATGTCATGGAACTTCAAGTCGAGGAAAACGGAGAAGCCGGCGCCCTTGACGATGCGCACGGCACGCGGCCCGAGGGAGGAAAACAGCTCACTGCCCACCTTGGCATAAGACAGGAGCCCGGCGAATTCCCGCAACCAGCGGCGCAGTACTTTTTCTTCCCGGGTGTCGAGCGCCACAATCACGCGGTCGGCCAGAGCCCGCCTTTTCATCGCTCCTGCGCCTCCCGCAGAAACAAGCCATGCAGGTCTCGCAGAGACTTTAACTTTTGCTCGCGCGCGTAGCGCTCCAGCCCGTCGACCACCTTGAGACTGGCTCGCGGGTCCACGAAGTTCGCCGTGCCGATCGACACCAGGTCCGCCCCCGCCATGAAAAACTCCAGGGCGTCCTCGGCATTCATAATGCCGCCCATGGCGAGAATGGGGATGCGAATCGCTTGGCGAGCCTCCCAGACACAGCGCACGGCGATGGGCCGGATCGCGGGCCCCGATAGGCCCCCCATCAGGCGCGCGAGCTTGGGCTTACGAGTCTTCACGTCGATCGCCATGCCGCGGATCGTGTTGATGAGCGAGACGCCGTCGGCGCCCGCTCTCTCGACGGCTCGCGCGATCTTCGGCAGGTTGGAGGCCTCCGGCGAGAGCTTCGCGAAAAAGGGCTTCTTGGAGGAGCGGCGCACCGCGCGCGTCACCTCGGCCGCGCATCGGGCGTCGAGCGAAAAGTCCAGGCCGCCCGCCACGTTGGGGCACGAGAGGTTGATTTCCAGGGCCTTCACCACCTTGTAGGGGTTGAGCGCGCGCGCGAGGATCTTGAACTCCTCCACAGATTTTCCCGCGATGTTGACGATCAGGTTCGTGCGCACCTTTTCAAAGTACGGAATCTTCTTCTCGATGAACTCCGCCAGGCCCTTGTTTTGAAGGCCGATCGAATTGAGCATGCCTCCCGGGGTTTCGGCAATTCGCGGCATGGGGTTTCCGGGCCGCGGCTTGAGGGTGATGGTCTTCGTGATGATGCCGCCCAACCGCTCGTAGTCAACGTACGGAGCATACTCATCCGAGACGCCGAAGGTGCCGGAAGCCACCGTCACCGGGTTGCGGAAGCGGATTCCCGCGACCGTGCACTCAAGCGCTTTCACCATCGAGCTCCTCAAAGGAAAAGACCGGGCCGTCGCGGCACACGGTGCGCTGACCCGCGCCGATGAAGCGCACGCAGCCCAGGCAGGCCCCCACCCCGCACGCCATGGTTTCCTCCAAACTCGCCTGCCCCGCGATGCCATGCTTGCGGGCGCGCGAAACGACTTTCTGCAACATGGGGTCCGGGCCGCAGGTCAGCACGAACCACTTCCGCGGGTCGGCCGTGCGCGCCCAGGCATCAAAAAGGTCCGTGATATAGCCCTTGTGGCCCACAGAGCCGTCGTCCGAGGCATAGTGAGTCCGCGAGGGCTTGACGGCGAGATCACGCGCACTCAGGCGGTCGTGCTGGGTACGCACGCCGAACATGAGTTTCGCAGCCGGCGCGCGCGTGGCCCAGAACACAAGCGGCGCAATCCCCACTCCCCCGCCCACAAGCAGCACCTTGCGGCCGCGAGGCGCCTTGAACGTAGAGCCCAGAGGGCCCCACGCCGCCAGGCGGCTTCCGGCGCGAAGCTGCGCGAGAAGATTCGTGCCCTTGCCCACCACGATGTAAAGAATCAGGATCTCACCGTCCCGAACCTTGTAGATGCTCATGGGCCTGGGCAGGAAAGGGTCGATACCGTCGCCCACTCGGATCTGAAGGAAGTGGCCCGGCTTGGCCGCGCGCGCCATGCGCCGGGACTCCAAGCCTAAAAGGTAAAACGAGCGCGTGAGGCGGGCGTTTTGGGTGACCGTTACAAGCTCTTCAAACATCCCTGCGAGTCAGCCCCGCGGCTTCGCTTGGCGAAGCCAAGCGGCGGGGGCGCAACGTCCCTTTCGCTTCGGATTTCCCATGAATGCGGCTGTGGTAGTCCTGGATGGCGCAGACATGCACGCCCCGAAGCCGGATGGATTCCAGCGCTTCGCAGGCCGCGCGCGCCGCCGAGAGCGTGGTGATGCAGGGAATGCCGAAGGCGACCGCGAGCGAGCGGATGCGCGCCTCATCAAGCATCGGGCCCCGGCCGCTGGGCGTGTTGATGATCAATTGAAGGTCGCGGTTGCGGATCCGGTCCCCCACGTTCGGCTGCCCCTCGGCCAGCTTGCGCACGAGCTCCACCTGGATGCCGTTGTCTTCCAGGATCTTGGCCGTGCCGCGGGTAGCTACGATCTTGAAGGCGAGCGCCGCCAGGCGCTTGGCGATCGGCACCACACGCGCCTTGTCGGAATCCTTCACGCTCACGAAGACGGAGCCACTCGCCGGCAGGCGCGAGCTGGCGGCTTCCTGCGCTTTGTAGAACGCGCGTCCGAAGTCCTCGTCGATTCCCATGACCTCGCCCGTCGAGCGCATTTCGGGCGAGAGAATGATGTCCACGCCCGGGAACTTGTTGAAGGGTAGCACCGACTCCTTGATCGACACGAAGGGCACGACCACTTCTTTCGTAAAGCCGATCTCCTTCAAGCGCCGGCCCGCCATGACCTGCGCGGCGTAGCGCGCCAGAGGCACGCCGATCGTCTTGCTCACGAAGGGCACCGTGCGCGAGGCTCGGGGATTCACTTCCAGGCAGTACACCACGCCGTTTTTTACGGCGTACTGCACGTTCATGAGACCGATCACCGAAAGCTCGCGCGCGAGCTCAATCGATTTAGCCCGAATCTCGTCCACGGTCTTGGCGGGGAGCGAAAAAGGCGGGATGACGGACGCGCTGTCGCCCGAATGGATGCCGGCCTCCTCCACGTGCTCCATGACCGCGCCGATGACAGTGGTCTCGCCGTCCGAGAGCAGGTCCACGTCGACCTCGATGGCTTCCTCCAGAAAACGGTCGATCAACACCGGTCGCTTGCCCGACACCCAGGAGGCGCGTTCCATATATTTTTCAAGCGCCGAGTCATCGTAAACGATCTCCATGGCGCGGCCACCCAATACATAGGAAGGCCGGATCAAGACCGGATAGCCGATGCGCGCGGCCGCGGCCCGGGCCTCCTCCTGGGTGGCGGCCATGCCGTTCTCGGACTGCGCGAGCTTCACCTTGCGCAGAAGCTGGCTGAACTTCTCGCGGTCCTCCGCGAGGTCGATCGAGCGCACCGAGGTTCCGATCACCCGCACGCCCCAGCTCTCGAGCTCGCGCGCGATATTGAGCGGGGTTTGCCCGCCCAGCTGCAC
>CAZPNG010000160.1:0-8366 GCA_964587845.1 uncultured bacterium
TGCTTCGGTTTTTCAATGTGCAAGACCTGCTTCGCCGGGCGCTCGACTGGATCGCCGGCCTGGGGCCCTGGGGGCCGGTGAGTTTTGTTTTGATCTACGTCATCTCCTGCGTGCTTTTCCTCCCGGGTTCGATTCTCACCCTGGGGGCGGGCGCGTTGTTCGGTGTTGTGAAGGGCTCCGCCCTCGTGTCGGTCGCTTCCACGGCGGGAGCCACCTGTGCCTTCCTCGTGGGCCGCTACCTCGCCCGGGGCTGGGTCACGCAGAAAACCGCCGGCAACAAGACCTTTCGCTCGATTGACGAGGCCGTGGCGCGCGAGGGCTGGAAAATCGTGGGCCTGACCCGCCTCTCGCCGGTATTTCCGTTCAATCTGCTCAATTTTGCGTTCGGCATCACTCGGGTTTCCCTGCGGGATTATGCCGCGGCTTCGTGGATCGGGATGATGCCTGGCACCGTGATGTACGTCTACCTGGGTTCGCTGGCCGGCAGCCTGGCGACCTTGGGCGCCGGGGGCCGCGAACGCACGCCGGCCGAATGGGCCCTCTATGGCGTGGGCTTGGCCGCCACGGTGGGCGTCACGGTTTATGTCACGCGCATCGCCCGCAGGGCGCTCGCCCAACGAGTCTCTTAAGGAGACCCTCTCATGCCTCAAAGCGTTGCTGAAGAAGTTGTTGTTTCCCCGATGGATCAACACAACCGCGAACTGGTAGCCAACGTGCACCCGCCGGATTGGGTCAACCCGACGCCCTCGGGGCGCTACAACCTGGTCGTGATCGGGGCGGGCACCGCCGGGCTCGTGACCGCCGCGGGCGCGGTGGGGCTCGGCGCCCGGGTGGCCCTCGTCGAGAGACACCTGTTGGGCGGCGACTGCCTGAACGTCGGCTGCGTGCCTTCGAAGTGCGTGATTCGCTCCTCACGCGTCGTAGCCGACGCCAGGGAAGCCGAGCGCTTCGGGGTGCGCGTCTCGGGTGTGGAGGCGGATTTTCCGGCCGTCATGGAGCGCATGCGGCGGCTTCGGGCTCACGTGAGCCATCACGACTCTGCCGATCGGTTTCGTAAGCTCGGCGTGGACATCTATCTGGGCGCGGCCCGCTTTGCGGGTCCCGATACCGTGGAAGTCGGAGGACAAGTTCTGCGGTTCAAGAAAGCCGTCATTACCACGGGCGCTCGAGCGGTCCAGCCGGCGATTCCCGGGCTTGAAGAGGCCGGGTACCTGACCAATGAGACGGTTTTTTCGCTCACCGAACGGCCGAAACGCCTGGCTGTGATCGGCGGGGGCCCGATCGGCTGCGAGCTGGCTCAAGCGTTTCGCCGCCTGGGCTGTGAGGTTGTGCTCCTGCACAAGAATAATCATCTCCTGGACCGCGAGGATGCGGACGCGGCCGAGATTGTCCAGAAAACTTTCCTGCGCGAGGGCATCCGCCTGATTTTAAACTGCGAGGTGAAGAGCGTGGCGCGCGAAAACGGCTCCAAGGTGATCCGTTTGGCTTCCGGCGGCAAGGAGGAGGCCGTTGCGGTCGATCAAATCCTTGCGGGCGCCGGGCGGGCGCCGAACGTCGAGGGCTTGAACCTCGAGGCCGTGGGGGTGCAGGTCGACAAGCGGGCCGGCGTGGTGGTGAACGATTTCCTGCAGACCGCCAACCCGCGCATTTACGCGGCCGGCGACGTCTGCATGAAATGGAAGTTCACGCACGCGGCCGACTTTGCGGCGCGCATCGTCATTCAAAACACGCTCTTCGGGGGCAAGAGACGCTTGAGCGCGCTCACGATGCCGTGGTGCACCTACACGGACCCCGAGATCGCGCACGTGGGCATGTACGAGCGCGACGCCAAGGAGCAAGGCATCGAGGTGACGACCTTTGTGCGGCCCTTCGCCGAGGTGGACCGCGCGATTGCGGACGGCGAGGAGGACGGCTTCGTGAAGGTCCATGTCCGCAAGGGCACGGATAAGATCCTCGGCGCCACGGTGGTGGCGCGGCACGCTGGCGAAATGGTGGGGGAGCTCAGTATGGCGATCGTGGCCGGGGTGGGCCTCTCCAAGCTGGCCACGGTGATCCACCCGTACCCCACGCAAGCCGAAGCCATCCGCCAGACCGGAGACTTGTACAACCGCACCCGCCTGTCGCCTTTCGTGAAGGCGCTATTCAAGGGCTGGCTTGCCCTGACCCGGTAGCAGACCCGCTGAAGTGAACGATCCCGGGGGGCGGAGCAAAGTCGCCCCTGCGGCAGGCCGATTGCGCAGAGGGTCCCCTGGCGTGGTCCCGGGCTCCGAGAGTGACCTCGGAGATCGGGGCCGCGTCTCGCATGGGGGCTGCGTAAGTCGTCCTCCGAGACACCCGCCCCGCAAGGGCTGTGGCATGGTCATTCCGGCGGGGCCATTGACTTTTGGGCGGTTTCGGCGTACAGTTTCATCGGTTTTGGTTCTCAAGGAGGTGATTGGCTCCGAAAGATTCCCCTGGGCACTTCGTTGCCCAGACCCCCTGGAAGCTTCAGGGGAGGGTAGCAGGGCGGGTTGAGAGTTCGTATCCCGTCCTGACGTTCGAGTGACATTTTAACGGCCTTTTAATTTGAGCTGTTGGCGCTCCCGGCCTTTGCGGGCGGGGGAGTTGGCGCTTAAATTGAAAGGCTTTTTTTTGACTCACACGGAAGGGAGGTGAAAACAATGAGAAAAGCACAGATCCTGATGGCAGTTCTTCTGGGCGTGTGCCTGATCCTTCAAGGATCCGCGATGGCCGAAATGGTCGCGGGGACGGTGAAGGGGACGGTCGACCCCATCAAGGGGGAAGTGACCCTTTCCATCACGGGGGAGGACGGCGTGGCCAAGGATGTCACGATCAAGGTGGCCAATGCCGCCGATCTGCTGATGTTGGGTTTGGCAGAGGGCGACCCGGTTGAGGCGGAGGGTGAAACCGACTCTTCGGGCGATTGGGTGGCCTCTTCGATCAAGAGGGCCGCCGCTGAGCATCCCGGAGCCGCAGCCGAACATTCGGGAGCCGCAGCCGAGCATCCCGGAGCCGCAGCCGAGCATCCTGGGACCGGGGCGGGCGAGTAAGCCTGCTTGACGGACAGGCGCCGAATTCCCGTTCACGGGAAGCGGGAGAACCAGCTGTCGGGTGAACCGCCTCGCCCCTGGGGGGCCGGCGGCGGGCTACTCTGCATTCCGAACCCTGGAGCTCATTCCGCAGGCGTCGCAGAGAGCTTTATTATGAATGAAGGGGCCAGCCTCCGGGCTGGCCCCTTGCTTTTCAGACGGTGTATAATTAGCAGATGCCCGGAGGTGTCCCCATGCCGATCGTCTCGAAACTCATCGTGTGCGCAGCGCTTGCCGTTCTGCTGACCCCGGGATCCTCCCATGCCAAATGGGTGCAGGGGGAGGTCGTGGGGGTGGACCCGGAGCAGGGGTACGTGCGGGTCATCTACACCACGGACGAAGGGAGCGAGGACGTCGCGGAGGTCTGGGTGCACGATGACACCGAGTACCATGGCGTCGAGTCTCTCGGCGAGGTGGAGGAGGGGCAGGAAGTGCTCACTTCCGTGACGAAGGACAAGCGCACAGGCAACTGGATGGCGAGGATCCTGGAAGTGGATTTCGAGTCCGACTGGCCCCTCATACCGGACGACTCAACGACATGACGCTCGCGCGCAAGGTCTTCTTCTATCTGTTTGTCGGCATCTACCTGGTCTTCTGCCCGCTCACGATTCTCTATGCTCTCGGCTACCTCTTTCGTCCCGGAGCGCAACAGGGCATTGTCCGTACGGGGCTGGTCTATCTCTCGACGGCGCCGCCGGGCGCCTCCGTCTACGTGGGCAAGCGGCGCTACACTCGGAAGACGCCGACGATTTTGAGGGACCTCCTTCCGGGCGAGTATGACATTACGTTGTCGCTCCGGGGACACCGGGCGTGGTCGCAGCGGGTTCCGGTCGAAGCCGAGAAGGCCACGGTGCTGGAGCGCGTGCTCTTGCCGCCCGGCGCGTGGCGGCGGGAGGTGCTCTGGGCCGAGCCCTTTACCGAGCTCGTTCCCCTGGAGGGCACGCGCTATCTCCTGCTGGCCGCCGGCCCCCGGCTTGAAGATCAGTTCGTCTATGACTGGAAGGACGAGCGCGGCCGTCCACTTTTGAGTGAGCCGTGGATGCATGGGGCCCGGATCCTCACGCGCTTCACGGTGCCCAAGAGTGAAGCGCTTCTGCTGAAAGTTCGCGCGCAGAACCGCGATGCCTACCTGTGGGCCGACCTGGGGGAGCGGGAGACCGTCCTGCGCGACGTCACAAGCCTTTTTCCCTCCGCGCCTCAGCGGGTCGGTTGGGACCCGCAAGCTCCCGAGAACCTGTTTGTCTTGCGCGGGGGAGCCCTAGACCGTTTGAGCTTGGCAGCGCGCGCGGTGTACCCGAGGTTCCTGGAGGATGTGCGCGGCTTCGGGTTTTTCGACAAGCGCTTGTACGTCTTGCAGAAGGGCCCCTTGTTTCTTTCAAGCGATCTGGAGGCGCGCAAGCTCGAGCTGCTCCTCGATGACCTGGTGTTGAGCCGCTCGCTTTTCGGCACGGAAGGCCCGTTCGACATCCATGCGTTTTCAAAGGACCTCGTGCTTTTCCTCGGGGCCCGGGGCGAACTCATCGGCAACCGGCTACCCTATCAGTACGTGGAGGACGGCGTGGTGGGCCTGGCCTATGACGCCCGCCGGGAGCGCGTGCTCGTGTGGAAAAAAGACCGGCTCGGCGTGATCGATTTGGAGCGCGAGTCCCGCCCGGAGGACGTGTTCGAAAAAGGGCCAAAGCTCGACTGGATCTTCAAGAAGGGCTCTGAGATCGGCCAGGCTTTTTGGGTCTACGAGGGGTCGCACGTTTTGTTCCGCGACCAGGACCGTGTCACCGTGGCCGAAGTGGAAACCTACGGCAAGCCCCACTTGCATCCCGTCACCCAGGTGCGGGAGGGCAGCGACATTTTCTACGTCGAGGAGTCCGGAAAGGTCTACACCCTCGATCCTGCGAGCGGGAACCTTTCTTCCATTGAAATCCTTCCCCGCCGCGACCTTGTCTTGTTTCCCTTCCCCGAGCGCCAAGAAGAGAAGAAGGAAAGCCGCATTCAGGAAGTGTCCTGACCATGTTTCGCTTCTCTCGCCGAGACCTCCTGGGGCCCGAGTGGGTCCTGGAGCGTTTCTTCGAGATCCTCCCCGGGGCCGTTAGCTGGACCGTGCTCGTGGGCATGGTGGTCCTGTCCTTCTCGGCCCCCATCGTGGCGGCCTGCATCGTCATCGCTTTCGATTTTTACTGGCTGCTGCGCCTCTTCTACATGACGTTGTTCCTGGTGCTGGCCTACGTGCGCTTGGCTTGCGAGGAGGACACCGATTGGATGGCGCGGGTCCGCGCGCTCGCGGACGTTGCGGCCTCAGTGCAGGCGTTTGCCTCTGCCACGCCTCCGGTTGATTTCAGGCGCAGGCTGTCAGAAGCTTTCCACCGCCGGCAGGTGACGGCATTGGCGCGAGGCGGGGCGCATCTTCCGCGGCCGGAAGAGATTTACCATCTGGTGATCTACCCGATCGCGCGCGAGCGCTCGGAGGTGGTGAGGCCGGGCATCGAAAGCCTGGCCGCGCAGTCCTTTCCGCCGGATCGCATCCTCGTGGTGCTTGCGGTGGAGGAGCGCGCGGCGACTGAAGTGCGGCGCGGCGCCGAGGAGTTGGCCGCCGCCTACCGGGGCCGCTTCCTGGACTTCCTCGTCATCGTTCACCCCGACGGGCTCCCCGGTGAGGCGAGGGTGAAGGGCGCCAACGTCACCTGGGCGGCCAAGCAGGCTGCGGCGGTTCTTGGCGACAAAGCGATCCCGCCCGAGCAGGTGGTCGTCTCCTGCTTCGACGCCGACACGGTGGTGAGCCCGCACTACTTCGCCTGCGTCACCTATCACTTCCTCGTGACGCCGGACCGCAACCACGCGAGCTTTCAGCCCATTCCCGTTTACCACAACAACATCTGGGAGGCGCCGGTGGTCTCGCGGGTGCTCGACGTGGGCGCGTCCTTCTTTCAACTCATGGAGGCCACCAACCCCGACAAGCTGGTGACCTTCTCAAGCCACAGCATGAGCTTCCGGGCCTTGCAGGACGTGGACTACTGGCCGGTGGACATGATCTCGGATGACTGCGCGATCTTCTGGATGGCGTTCCTTCATTTCGGGGGGCGCTACCGGGTGGTGCACATGTACATCACATTGTCCATGGACGTGGTGAACGCCGGGTCGTGGTGGAAAACCGCGGCTGCCGTCTACCAACAAAAGCGCCGCTGGGCCTGGGGCGTGGAGAACTTCCCGATCGTCATGCGCGGGTTCTTGCATTCGCGCACGATCCCGCTTGCGGATAAGGTCCGGCATGGGTTCAAACTGTTCGAGGGCCACGTGGCGTGGAGCACGTGGGCGTTTCTGCTGACCGTGATCAGCTGGCTGCCGGCGCTCTTTGCGGGCCGGGAGTTCTCGAGCTCTGTGCTCTACTACAGCGCCCCGCGAGTCACCGGAATCATCTTCAATCTTTCCTCCCTGGCCCTTCTGACCACCATGATTCTCAACTGGCTGCTTCTTCCCAAGCGCGGCACGAGCTTCTCCATCTTCAAGCGGGTGCTCCTGGCGTTGGAGTGGCTCTTCGTTCCCTTCATTTTCACCTGCTTGAGCGCAGTGCCGGCCCTGGACGCGCAAACGCGCCTGGCGCTGGGCCGCTACATGGAGTTCTCGGTGACCGAAAAGAGGCGCTCGGGCCTCGAGCCGAAGGGCGGGGAAGTGCCTGCTTAAAAGAATGACGACCCCCGGATGGGGGTCGTCATTCTGGAGCAACGCTCGAGGCCTGTTAGCGGCCGCGCCCTGCGACCCCGGTCCGCCCGGCTGAGCCGCGGTTCGGGCTTGCGCCCGGGCCGCCGCTGGGTCCGGGGCGGTTCTCCCAGTTGGTGCCCCTGCCGCCTGCGAGACCCGGAGGGTTGTTGTCACGATCCTGCCGCGAGCGGCGCTGATCAGGGCTTGCGCCCGGTCCGCCTGCAGCACCCGGGGCGTTTTCCCAGTTCGTGCCCCGGCCCCCGGCCGCGCCGGGAGGGTTGTTGTCCTCATCACGGCGCGCATTTTTATTCTGATGCTCCTGCCACATGCGCCGCCCGCGCTGGAGTTCCGCGCGGTCCACGTTCCCATCGTCATTGGCATCGAGCCGCTCCGCCGCGCGCGGATGGTTCTCGATCCAAGTTTGGCGCGCTTCCTTGAACTCTTCACGCTCCACGGTGCCGTCTCGATCGGCATCAATCTTTTCCTTGATTCTCGGGTGGTTCTCAAGCCACCGCTCGATCTTCTCAAAGCGGGTGAGCTTCTCGTCCCTGCGCACGGGCGAGTCCGAATCGCTCATCGCATCGAGAGACGTCACGGCCTGAGCCGCTTCGGCCTCCCCGCTGTGAGCATAGGTTGCGCAGGGGGCCTGGAGGCCGAACGCCAGCACCGCCGCCAGCATCGTAACTCCCTTTAACCAGGTAACTTGTGTCATTTTCGGTTCCATATTCTCATCCTCCTTTTTGTGTTTCCTTAGGTTTTAGACGCCGTGGGCCGGGAAAGGTTTAGTCCTGAAATGGGCTTGTTCTGCAGGAGAGCTTTGGTATCCTACGACTTGCGCCCGGGGGCGTTTGGGCGACTGGGGGTGGCAGGGTTGAAGAAGTGGGGTTTTATCCTTTGGCTTGTGCTCATTTTAAGCGGCCTTTCCTGCTCCAAGCCGGCCGCGACGGACGACGACTTCTACCAGGAGGATTCTGTGCTGGGACCGGTCCACCGGCCCTACGCCCGTAGAGAGTGCCGTTGGCCGGAGCATCCGAACGGACGGTTCGTGATGTCAACCAACAACCTGGGATTCCGGGAAGACGCAGCCACAGGGCTGCGGGCCGCCAGGGGGGTGCTGCGGGTGCTGGTGACCGGAGACTCGCACACCGACGGTGTTGTGGCGAATGAGGAGTCCTTTCCGAACCTTCTGGAAGCCCGGCTCAACGCCCGCTTCGCGCCTTCACGATTCGAGGTCATCAACGGAGGAACGGAAGCTTTCGCTTTCCACCATTACCCTTTGGTGCTGGAAAAATACCTTTATCTTAAACCGGATGTTTATCTCGTGTGCGTGTACCTGGGAAACGATTTTCTGGACATCCCCCAGCGCCAGGAACTGACAGGCCGCATCCTGCCGCGGCCGCCGGGCTATGCGGAGGCCTTGAAGGCCGCTGATGCCATCCTGCTGCAGTGCATCGGGCAGTCGCTGAATCAAAGCTATTACGTTCGGGTCTTTCCGCAGGAGAGGCAGCCGATGCTCGAGGAGGCGCTTCGCCTCATGGAGCGGGTGCGCGAGCTTTGCGCGCGCCATGGCATCCGGCTCGTTGT
>CAZPNG010000161.1:0-7549 GCA_964587845.1 uncultured bacterium
CTCTACGCCCGCATCGTGCCCACCGGCACAGGGGCAACCCGGTTCGCCTTCTTCGAAAACGGCCGGCCCGTGCCGGCCAAGGAGATGGCAGCCCGCACGCAAATCCGCGAGCTCGGCTTGAAGGTTACCCGCGCAAGGAACGGAGACACGATCCTGGCCCTTCGGCATAACCGCATCCGCCTCTCGCGCCTGCGAGGCGGCCGCGGCGCGTTGTCCTATAGAGGGCTTGCGGGCGTCCGCATTCCCATGGAGGCCGGCCAAAGTGCCCAGGAACTTCGCGTCTTCTACGACCCGCGGCCGCGCAACGGAAAACCCGCTCTGTTTTTTATCGAGGGCATCCTGGCCCTCTTTCCCTTCTTGCCGGTCCAGCGGCTGGCGCATTGGATGGAAACCGAAGTGAGCGAAGCTGAGAAGATTGCATTGCCGAGGGACCACGTCGCAGCTTCCATGTTTTTCGATGCGACCTTTTACGCGCGCATCTACCGCATGCTGGGCCGCTACAATCGGGAACGCGGCCGCACCGAGAAGCTGGAAGAGTATTACGCCAAGCGTGTCCGGCGCCAATGGACGGAGGAGATTTTAATCGACGAGCTGCGGGACTTTATCGTGCACGAGGGTTTGGGCGTTACGGGTGTCAACATGTCCCTAGCGGAGCTCGTGTGGCGCCTCCATTACTACGGTGGCCTGTTGCGCCCCCGTTTCCGGCGCCGCGGCTCCCAAATTCGCATGGTCCGGCCGCGCCGCGATCAGCGCACCTTTATGCACAAGCGGGTGAATCGTTTGCTGGGGCTGAGCCAAGCGGATCTCAATCACGTGTCGGCGCGAATACTAGGCCACGGTAGAGTCATTAAACGTGCAGACGTTTCCTATGACCTGTACCGGGGTCTGCGCTCGCTCAGCGCCCACGGGATCTGGCGCATGATCCGGCGCAACCAAGATCGCATGAATCACATGATTACCACCAGCGCAGGCGGGTCCCCCGTCACGGCGATCGAGCTCGACGGCATCGTCGTGAAATTCGACGGCGACCCAAAGGCCTCATCGGAGGCGGAACCGCTTTATTCGCTCAGTAACGAGCGCGCGGAGTTCTTCTATACCAAGCTCGCGCACCAACTCGGTGGCCGTATGGTGCCCAGCACCTTGATGGACTTCGGCCGCCGCCCGATGACCCTCGTGTACGGCGACGGCACGAAGCGCAAGATTCGGCTGGGCATTGTCATGGTTCAGCAAAAAGAACGCTCGCTGGCCGAGCGGCTTCGGGAGCTGGCCGCTGCGGAGGATAGGGCCCTTGCCGCGAAACACCCTCTGAGAGCGCAGAGCGCCAAACAAACGGGCGATACCTTGCTTGCGGAGTTTAAGAGGACAGTCTTCGAGAACGCGGATCTCCACATTCAGGACGAGCATCCCGTGGCGAGCCGCTATGGAACGATGTTGGTCCACGGCAAGGAGCGCGTGGTGGCATTGGCCATCGGCGCAATGTTTCATGAGCCGGGTCTCATGCGGCGGGGCATGAGGCCTCCGCTCGTCGAGAACCGGCGGGGTGCGGTCGTGAGTTCCGTGCCGCCTCGTTTTCAGGGAAGTCTGGGCGGAGAGCTCGACACTCCGGTCGGTGAGATCGACGGCACACCGCGAAACCTTCCCGGTCCCCTTAACTCAGACGTCCTGATCGCGCAATTTCAGCTCGTGTATTCACTGGCCTTGCGCCGCGAGGTGCGCAAGTTGCAAAATATTTTCCAACAGTCTAAGCCTCCACGAGGCATGGCCCCTGAGGTGGCTTGGGCGGAACTCTTCGGGGTTGCATTTGCAGCTTCCGGCACAGATGTGAGCCACGCCATCGACTGGGTGACGTCGAGGCTACGCCGACCGAACGCAAGGTTTTTGTCTCATTTTCGAACCAGGAGCGCAGCCGAGATGGCGGATTGGATTGCGGGGCGCGCAGTGCCCGAAGCCCGAGCCCTTCAAAACCGCAGCACCTTGGAACGGTTGATCCTTGAAGAGTTTATCTGGTCACTTGAGGCACGGTTGTGGGAGCCATCTATCCGAAAGCCCTCCGCACGCCCCAGGCGCGAACGCCGCGCGAGCGCGTTGAAAAGCCAACGGAGCGTGGCCGTGCGCAATGCGATTGCCCGCTCTGCTGTCATCGGCATGGCCGCAGTCGCGGCGGGCGCAGCCGCTTCGTTTGTCTCCCGGCGCCGGGCCCCGGCTGCCGCCGTGACTTCGCGCGATCCCATCGAGTACGTCTTCCGGAAAATGCGCGACGAAGTGGAAGGGCCGCTCGCCAAGCACATCGCGGAGTTGACCAAAGCCCAGAATGTGGCGCGCGTGTACCGCGACCACACGAATCCGGCCTTGAAGGCTGCGCGCGACCGAGCCATTCGCGACAAGGATCCGCGAGCGCTTGTGACGGTCCTGGCGGGAACGCCGGCGGGAGGCAAGAGCACCGTGGCGCCGGACCTGGCCTGGTGGGTGAAAAGAGACCTCCAACTCGATACGGTGATGGTCCACGGCGATGACATCCTGCTTGAGAAGCCCACTCAAGCGCACTGGGAGAAGGCCAGGGAGTTGGGAGCCGATTATGCCAAGGCCCAAGCGACGCGATGGTCGGGCTGGTTGCACCGGTGGCGGATGTCGCGGGCTCGCGAGGCGTGGCGGCAGTTCCGCCAAGAGATGGCGCGAAATGGCTATCAGCCCTTTGTGATTGACGGTCAGAAGGGAGTGGCTCTGGACGATCAGCTCACATCCAAGTTTCAGATTGAGCGGCTCAGCCGGTTCATGCGCGCTTTGAAGAGCGGGCGGCCGGTCAATCAAGAAACCTTCCGGGACTCCCTGCTGCCGGTTTTTGCGCAGAAGGCGCGCGGCCGGTTGCGGATCCGCGTGCGCAGCCGCCGGCCCCTGCGTTCGGACTCGCGGTCCCGTCACTTGGTCTACGAGATTGTCTTCAAGAGCGGTGAGGAGGAACTTTTCGCGCGCATCGAGCCCAAGCATGAGGGCGGCTACGGTCTGGACTTCTTCAAGCGAAGCCCCCGCGCAAGTGAGGGGGCTTGGGAGAGAGAGCCCCAACTTTTGAGTGATGAAGAGGGCGCGCGTCTCGCGGGCCTTGCCGAGCTGGGGATTACGACGAGTGAGGACAACCGCGAAGGGATTGTCCTGACCCTGCGGGGCACGAAGATCCGCCTGATGCCGCCCACGGGGTCCGGCGGGCGGCTCGTCTACGGCGGCTCTGAGGATTTCGCCGTGGCAGTTCCCTCGGAGGCCGACGCCCAAGAGCTTTGTGTTTTCTACAGTTCGAAGCCCGTGCCTGTGCGGTTTCCACCGGGGCATCCCCTGGAAGGGACAAAGTTCCTGCCCCGCCACTTCCAGATCGACAGCATCCTGGGGCTGTTTCCCTTCCTGCCGGCTGAATTCATTTCTCAGATCATGTCCTGCGACCTGGAGACGGCTGTGGGCATCCACTTGGACCCCGATCATGACCTGGATGCGGCCCTCTTCGTGGACGCTCCGTTTCATCCCCGCCTGTACCGTTTGATGCAGCGCTTTTGGGATGAGCCTGGCCGCGCGGCTTCTGCGACAGATGAAGACATCCTCAGTTATGCCCAAACGCGCATGGAGCGGGAGTGGACGGAAGAACAGCTGCTTTACGCTACAGCGCGGCACGCCATGCAGGGAGGGTTTGCGTACTACGCCTCCAGCACGGGGCGCGCAGAGCTGGTTTGGGAGGCCTACCACGAGGGGATCTTGAAGAATCCGGCCAATCTGCGCGCCCTGGAAGGCACGATTGCTTTGGGAGCCGAGGATGCCAAAGGTATTTACGGGGGCCGGGGGGTCACGGAGGACGTCCTGGCTGATCTTTACGTCCGGCTCGACACGCTCAGCCATGTCGCGGTGCTGAACCGCATCCTGAAGCAAGGCAAATCGGTCAACGTGTTTGCCCAGGTGGAAAGCCGGGTTCGGCCCGGCCAGATGATCACCGGTCTGGACCTCGGCAGTCTGGTGGTCTCGATTTATGGCGATCCGCTCACGGACACCATTACCTCCTACGATGAGTCTGGGGTGGACGTGGATTTTTTTGAAACCGTTCTGGCGCCAAAGTTAGGCGGGCTCATGGCGCCGGGAAGTCTGATGGACTTCAGCGGTGTCGGTCCCTTTGAAGTGGTCTTCCGCGACCCCAGCGGGGGAGTCCGTGCCCGCCGCACCGTGAGCTTGCGCCGCGCCTATGTCATCCGCAAGTCGACCCGCCGGCTTGACTCGGTGCTGCGGACGGGCGCGCGTTCTGAGAAAGCCGCCCTGGAACGTGAAGACCCTCGGCTTGCAGCCCGTTATCGCGAAAACGTCCGGGACATCTTGGCCGAGTGGGCCGAGACCTTCCTGAAGATGGCCGCGCTGGGAGTTCGCGACGTGTTCCCTCTGCCGCGCTACTACGGCGTCGTGCCCCAATTCGGATCTGAACGGGTGCAGAGAGCGTCGCTCGGCACCCTCGAGCAGGCTGAATCCGGAGCGAATCCCCGCGAGACTGCTTTCCAATTCATGGACGACCCAACGGTCCGCCGCGCCGTTCTCGCAGAGGTTCCGGAGATCTACCATGCCGACCTGAGCGAAATCATCGCCACAGAGCGCGCTTCCAGCCGGCCTGTGGAAGTGACTCCCAAGCTGATCCCATCTGCGGTTGACGAGGAAATCGTCCGTGAGCAGATGGCGTTTCTCACGCGCGTGGCTTTAAGGCGGCAGACGCGCGAGATGCAGGAGCGCTTCCAGTCGCGCTTGGGCGTCGTGGAAGCGCAGCGTGTCGACAGGACGGGGGGCTACTCCATGCTCGCTCCCGATGCGGCGTGGGTACAATTCTTCCGCATCATGGTCTCCCCCGGGTCCCATGCCCGCGAGGCCATCGAATGGGTCTTCGACAACCTGATGCAGAGTGCCAGTTACCTGCGCCATAAAGACACCGGTCAACTGCGCGCCGCGATCCTTGACGAGTTCGGCTCCCGCTACCGCAGCTTCGAAGATGAAACGTCCGTGGACCGCCTCACCCTGGAAGAGTTCCTCTGGTCCATCGATCAGCGGCTCTGGGAGCCCCCGCAGCCGGTGCGTTTGGCCCCCGGCCGTGCGACGGAGCAGCCCTCGCTGAAAGCCCAGAGCCGACAGTGGTACCTGGCCCAAAAAAAGAGGGACCGGGAGGGTCTGCGCGGCCGAATGCAGCGCGCACAGACGCAGCGTCACCTAGATGCGGTTCGAGACGCCAGTGTGGGATATCCACTTCGGCAAGGCGTCGCTGGCCGCGGTTTTCCGGCCGAGTATCCCTTCCGGCTCCAGACGGACGGCATCACTTACGACCAGCACCTTGGGCAGCTGTTGGGCCCAGGCGAGCTCTATCGCTTCGTCATGGACATGCGCACGACCCTGGAGGCCAGCGGCACGCTTCCGGCCGGCCGGCCGCTCTGGGTGCTCGACGAGGGGCACGGCCGCGCGCACGCTTTACTCATGCTTGCGGGCATGATCGCTCAGGAGGAGTTCGGCGATGAGATGCGCGAGCTGCGCCGCAGGATGCCCTACGACGACTGGGATTCAGCGGAGGGGCTCGAGGCCGCCGGGCGGATTGCCCGCCGGATGCGCGGGCGCTACCGCTTCGTAGGCGTGGATCCGGCGGACCTGCCCTTATTGAGAGAGCACACGGACACCACGGGCTGGACGTTTTACCGGGCCTTGCGCAGGGCGCAGGTCCTGATTCTCACGCGCCACGCAGCCGAGGACATGCCGAGAACTTGGACGGATCGTTTCCACGTCATCTTGTCTGTGGACAGCTTTCAGAGCTTCTTCGATCCGCTGCGGGCCATGGAAGAGACACATCGGGTTTTGGCGCCCGGCGGCACCGTCCTGGTGCAGACGGGGCAATGGCCGTTGTTGCGGGTGATGGATGCTGCAGGACAGGTTCAAGATGTTGCCGTGAGTTCCTTGATGGAAGCGGCCGTCTCTCGGGGCGTGCACCACGTGAGCTCAGGGGAGTTGTTCAAACCTCTGGAAACTCCGCCATGGGTCGACGAACGCAGCTGGACGGACATAGGGAGCGCGCATTATGTGAGGGACCCTAACTTTATTCAGATGGTGAAGTCGCCCGAGGATCCCCAGCTGATTTTTGGCTATACGCTGACGGACCGGCTGCACGAGAGGCGAGGTGAAATCTACCGCGAGGTGCCGGCTGATGAGTTCCCAGAGCCGCTTCGCGGGCTGGTCGTGCGCGCCCCGGCTCCGTCACAGAACCGAATGGCTGCCTCCCGCGCGGCAAAGCAAGGCAGTCTGGATTGGTATCTTGCGCAAAAACGGCGGGACCGCCAGGGGCAGAGGGGCCGCTTTCAACAAGCCGCCCTGCAAAAACACCTCGGTGCAGGGGTGGACCATCAGTACATCACAAACCGGGGCGTCGCAGGCTCGGGCCTGGGGAACGATCTTCCCTTTCGGCTCGTCACCGAGGGTCTTTCCTACGATCAGGAACTGGGCGGCTCCGATCTTTATCACAAGCGGCTTTTCAATGACGTGGCCGAGCGGCGTGGAGTCCTGGTTCGGGAGGGCGTGCTCGGTGCCAGGGATCCGCTCTACTTTCTCGATCTCGGCTCAGGCCGGCGGTACGCGCTCTTAGGCCTCGCCGCGTTGCTTGCCCAAGTTGAGCATCCGGATTGGATTGAAGCCATGCGGCAGTGGCGGAGCGGAGACCACTGGGAGAACCCTCAACTTCACCGGCTGGCCAGGCGCATCGCCGTGTCCTTGAGCCATCACTACCGGTTTTACGGCGTCGATCCGGCTGATCGGCCGCTCCTGCGTGAGCATACGGACCCTGTCGGCTGGGCGTTCTACGACGCGTGCCGGCGGGCCGGAGTCCTGAACGTTATCCAGGCGCCGATTGACGATCTGCCGGATCACTGGACCCACTGGTTTCATTATGTGGTGTCCGTGGCCACGTTCCGATATGTGTTTGATCCCCTGCGGGCGATCGAGGAAACCCAGCGCGTCCTGGCGCCCGCCGGCGTCATTCGGGTTCAAACCGGCACGCGAGGCGTCGACGTGGAAACTGCCAGAGGCGTCCAGGAGGTCAGTCTCCAGGACCTGTTTGAGGAAGCCAACCGCCGCGGCCACCGGATCGCGCATGTCCCATCAGGCACCTCTTACCTGGTTGCCGGAGGGGACGAATCGGATGATGAGCCGCTCCACGCACAATTAAACGACCGCTTGCAGATTGACAAGACGACCCGGCAGCCCCAGTTGATTTTTGGATACGAGATCGCGCGCGTCGAGCGGGGCCGCCCTGTGTACCGGCCTTTCCGGCCGAAGCACGCCCCGGCTTGGTGGGATCGTGTGGCCGTGAAGGTCACGCCCGAGCTGCGCAAAGCCCCCTCCCGAATCGAGGTGATCCAGCACGAGACGGCGGCTGATTCCCTTGTGGGGGACCCGGTCGTGGAGCAGTGGCGGGGCCTCCTGCGCACGCCGAGCCTGTCCGGTTTTCGGATGGCCCAAAGGATTACGGGACTCCTTCTCGAAAGCTACGGGATGTCGGCGGATGATC
>CAZPNG010000162.1:0-4001 GCA_964587845.1 uncultured bacterium
GGGCCCATCGTCGCGCACGGAGCCCCCCAGCACGACCTTCACCCCCTTCTTGACGCAGGCGTGCATGACCCCGCTGCGGAGCACGCCCTTGCGAATCGCGGCTCGGATGCCGCCGGCCGCCCGGATGCGATTGATGGCTCGCATGTGGTGATCGTGGCCCCCGTGCCGGGGCCCATGGCCGGAGAGGGGCACGCCCAGGGATGTGCTGAACAAAGCCGACTCAATGTCATGCGTGGCGAAGCCGTTGCCGCCGAAGAGCACGTCCAAGAAGCCGTCCCGCACGATCCGCTCCAGGTAGGGCCCGGCGCCCGTGTGGATGACGGCGGGGCCCACGACGAAGAGCACCTTCTGTCCTGCGCGCTTGGCCTGCACGATCTCCTCGGCGAGCTCGTGGATCAGGCGGGTCTTGGGCTTTTCGGATGACACGGAACTCGTCATGAACTGAAAGACCTCGCGGCGGCGGGCGCGCTCAAACGCGGCCACGCGGACTCCTGCAGGGCCGCAGACAATGGGCGTTCCCTTGCGCACGTCCGAAAGCGCCACGGTGCGGGCCACAAGCGCCTTCGATCCCCGCCGGGCGCGCTCCACGGCGATGGCGCAGTCCATTTCGATATGCTCCACCGAGAGCCACTTGCCGCGCACCCGCACCCAGGTCGGAAGATTGGTGGTGGAATAAAAGCCCTCGGGAAAGACACCGTGCTTGGGGGCCGAGCGCACGTGCGCCTCGCCGGGAGAGATGGGAGTCGCGCCGAGCGGCTCGACGTGGGAGAGAATGTCCTGGAGCACCTGCTGCGAGGGGGCTGAGATCAACAGGCGCGCATAGCTTGCGTCCTGTTTGCGCTTGCCCACCTGAAGCTCTTCGATCTCGAAGCTCGCCTGTTTAAACTGCAGGACCGCGTCGAGCACCTTCGGCAGGACCAGCGAATCGATGATGTGTCCCTGAACCTCAACACGCTCAGAGGGCATCCGTGACCTCCTTCTTCAGTATACCCCATCCTTATATCCATTCCTCTTAACTTCCGGGGCCCCGCCCCATACAGGCCCCGTGTCAATCGGTGCCAGGTCTTTTTTACTGACCTGGCTCCGTTCTTTAAAATCGGCACATTCGCCTCCAACCTGACGCGGAGATGAGCTTGCCCGGGGCGGCGGAGCAAGGTCACTCTCAGGGACGCACCCCCGACCTCTGTCGTGAAGTCGGGGGCGCTCTAGTCATCGGCTACTCGGCCCTCCATGGCCTCGTGACGCCTCGACAAGCCCTTCGAGCGACCTTGCTCCGCCGCCCCATGCAGCAGGTCCCGCCCACGCCAGATGACCGGCTGGACTTTTTCCGCCGGTGGGGTACAATGCCGCTGGTTTCCCCCTCCCTTTCACATCAGCAATTTCAAGCAAGGAGGCTCCGCCATGAATCTCGCTCCGTCCCCTGCCATCGTCCTGACCGTCCTGCTTTCTTCAGTCCCTGCGGCCCAAGCCGTGGAAGTTCTCCCCCCGGAGGACCTCACGCGCATCGTGCGTTCCCTCGAACAGCAGGTGGGGCAGCTTCAAGAGGCCCTCAAAAACCAAAACGAGGTGATCGCCCGGCTCAGCACCGCTCAGATTTCCCCGCCCGCCTCGGAGATGCCCGTCAGCATGGAAACTCACCGAGCGGCTGCGCCTTCTTGGCGCGCCGGAGGGGACTTCCGGTTGCGCTCTGAAGCGTTCCAGTTCACAAGCGGGAGCCCGGCCGAGGACGATGACCGAACGCGATTCCGCTTGCGGATGCGCTACGGCTTCGAGAAGGACCTCGGCGAGGACGTGACCTTCGGCGCGCGCCTGGTGACGGGCAGCTCCACCGACCCGACCTCCGCGCTCCAGACGCTCGACAGCAACTTCACGTTCAAGGACGTGTTCCTGGACAAGGCGTTCGTGCGCTACGCGCCCGCTTTCCTCAAAGACCGGGGCGCCCTACAGGCGGCCGACCTGACAGTCGGAAAAATGGACAACCCCTTCGAAACGCCGGTGTCGCAGATGATCTGGGACCTGGACGTCAAGCCCGAGGGCGTGGCCGAGACCGCCGTCTGGCAACTTTTTGACGAGCAGGCGGTCTCCGGAACGTTGTTCACCAAAGCCGGCCAGTTCATTCTCGATGAGGATGCGGCCGGAGGCGGCGATGCCGACGCCGAGCTCTTCGCCGTCCAGGGCGGGGTCACACTGGACATGAAGACTCCGGGCCGTGAAAAGCCCGTGTCTCTCACGAGCGCCGTCTCGTATTACGACTTCTCGAACTACGGCACCGCGAGCAACTTCGCGGCGGGCGCGGCCGCGGGGGCCACGTTCGCGCGCGGCAACGACAACGGGGACGGCGACGCCACGGAACTCGACGCGGGCGACTTCAACATCCTACACCTGTACAACGAGATCGGCCTGTACCCCTTCGACGTTCCTTTGAGCCTGTTCAGCGATTATGCCGTGAACCTTGCCGACCGCGACCCCGATCCCCTCGGCGAGGACAACGCCTGGGGCTTGGGAGCCAAGATCAAAACCAAGCGCTGGGAAGCCGGGTACTCCTATTACATGATCGAGCCCAATGCGATCGTGGGCGCTTTTTCCGACAGCGACTTCGGAGGTCCCGGCTACGTGGGCCATGCGGACCGGCGCGGCAGCGTGGTGCAGTTGGGATACAAACTGGCGGACAACCTCTGGCTGCGCGGCAGCGTGAAGCTCGTGGGCCCGGTGTCGGGCTCGCTCGACGAGGAGTCCCGCCGCTTCCAGGTCGACCTGGACTGGAAGTTATAGGCGGGGTGGCACTTTCAGCCCAAAAGGGGTCAGACCCCTCCGGTTTAGACGATGAGAAAGTTCCACCTCGTAGATTTCGCGGCGCACTACCAGAAGGGCTTCCGCAACCACATTGTCTCGGTTGCGGAGGTACCGGCCCTGGTCGAATCCTTCGGGCGCTTGGGCTGCTACGCCACCTACTTCTTTTACTCAGACGAAGTCTTGACGCACCTGTCCCTGCAAGCTGCGGGCTCCGGCCCCACCATCGCGGGCTACGAGGGAAAGGTCTGGGCGAGCCACTTTCCCCTCGACATCGACCATGAGGACCTCTCGGTCGCGCTTCAAGCCGCCCGGCAGTTCGCCGAGCTGTTCCTCGCAGGCTGGAAGGTGGATTCGAGCAGCCTGCAGATTTATTTCAGCGGGCAGAAGGGCTTTCACCTCATGCTCGACACGCGGCTCTTTGGAAAGGTGGTGCCGTCCAGATCCCTTCCGCTGCTCTTCGCTTCCCTGCGCCGCCACCTCGCGCAGGAGCTCCCCGAGGCGCTGCGCGCCACGGTGGACCTCTCGATCAAGGACCGCGTTCGGCTGCTGCGCCTGCCCAACACGGTGCACGAAAAGTCCGAGCTCTACAAGATCCTGCTCAGCCCCGAGGAGCTCGGGAGGCTTAGCCCCGAGCAAATCCGCGAGAGGGCTCGCGAGCCGCGTCCCCTCGCGACCACCGACGAGACAGGATTCCTGTCGGAGTTCGACGTGAGGGAAAACGCCGCGGCGGCCGGCCTCTTCACGCGCATCCAGCGGCAGATTCGCCGCATGACCCGCAAGCCCTTCGAGTACAAGTTCCGCCGGCCTGCGGATCTGTCGCAGATGACCTTTCCGTGCGCCGGGGCGCAGCGCATCTGGGAAAGCCACGTGGATGTCGGCTTTCGCAACAACTGCGCCATTCGCCTGGCCTCGGAGCTGCGCCTCATGGGCCTGACGGAGGATGAAACCCGCGAAAAGCTGCTCGAATGGAACGAGAAACAAGCGGCCGGTCTGCCGTACCATGAGCTCCAAGCAGTCATCCGCTCCGCCTACCAGCACACCTTCCCCTACCGCTTCGGCTGCCGCGACGAGATCCTGCGGCACTTCTGCCCCCTCGACACGGTCGAGGCCTGCCATGCGCACGTGAAAAAGGAAGCTGAAGCCTAAGGGGCCGGGGCCCTTTTTGCCCAAAAGTGCCACCCCTCGCACACACCCTGCACCTCAGGGGT
>CAZPNG010000163.1:0-4058 GCA_964587845.1 uncultured bacterium
ATAGTCCGCTTCAGCCTTGAAACATTTCAAAGCCTAGTTCGACGTGTTGATGAAACCCACCGTTGTGGACCCGAAGGGGCAGACGATTTGCTTTGCCGCCACGTCCATGAACACGTTGCAAAATCGCTCGTGCAAGATCGAATCGGTGCGCGCGGGCAAGCATTTCGAGATCGCGCTCGAGGCGAGGTCCAAGGACGATGCGGAAACCCTCACCAAGGAACTTTGCGAGAAGCTGCTGGCCAATCCCGTGATCGAGGGCTACCGTTACGAGGTCGAAGCCCTGAAATGAAGTGCGCGGTCGTGGTGTTCCCGGGCTCGAATTGCGACACCGACTGCTTCCATGCGCTGCGCGACGTGATGCACCAGCAGGTAAGCTTCGTGTGGCACAAGGACGGTTCTTTTCCCGCCTGTGACCTGGTGGTCCTGCCCGGCGGATTCAGCTACGGCGATTACCTGCGCTGTGGCGCCATCGCGCGCTTTGCGCCCGTCATGAAAGAGGTCGCCCACCACGCGCGCTCGGGCCGCCCGGTGCTCGGCATCTGCAACGGCTTTCAAATCCTGCTCGAAGCGGGCTTGTTGCCCGGCGCGATGCTTCGCAACGCCTCGCTTCGCTTTGTCTGCCGGCAGGCGACCATCCGGGTCGAGAGCGTGCGCTCGGTCTTCACCCACAGCGCTTCGAGGGGGGAGGCGCTTCGGGTTCCCATCGCGCACGGCGAGGGAAATTATTTTTGCGATTCCGAGACGCTCAAGCGTCTTGCAGGCGAGGACCGGATTCTCTTCCGGTACGCCACGAGGGAGGGAAAGGTGACGGCTGAGGCCAACCCCAATGGGTCGCTCGACAACATTGCGGGGATTTTGAATGAGACGCGAAACGTGCTGGGCATGATGCCTCACCCCGAGCGCGCCTCCGAGGACGTGTTGGGTTCCAGTGACGGGCGCGTGATCTGGGAATCGCTTCTGGCGGGCTGGAGGGCGGGATGATCGATGTGAAGGCCGATCTCGATCTCGCGCGCAAGCACGGCCTCACCGAGGAAGAGTACGGCCGTATCTGCGCCCACTTGGGCCGGGAGCCGAATCTCACCGAGCTGGGCCTCTTCGGCGTCATGTGGAGCGAGCACTGCAGCTACAAGAATTCCAAATCCGTCCTTAAGCGGCTGCCGACCGAGGGCCCGGGCGTGCTCGTGCGCGCCGGCGAGGAAAATGCCGGGGTGGTGGACATCGGCGACGGCTGGGTGGCGGTCTTTAAGATCGAAAGCCACAATCATCCCTCCGCCGTCGAGCCGTTTCAGGGCGCGGCCACGGGGGTGGGAGGCATCATCCGCGACATCTTTACCATGGGGGCGCGGCCCGTCCTGTGCATGAACTCGCTGCGCTTCGGCCGGCTCGAGGAGCCGCGCTCGCGCGCGATCCTGCGCGGCGTGGTGGAGGGCATCGCGCATTACGGCAATTGCATGGGCATCCCCACGGTGGGGGGGGAAGTGTACTTTGACTCGGTGTATGAAGGCAACCCGTTGGTGAATGTGCTTTGCCTCGGCATCGCGCGCAAGGAAGATCTGATCCGAGCTCGGGCCGACACGGTGGGCGATGAGGTTTTCTACGTGGGCGCGTCCACGGGCCGCGACGGCCTGGCCGGCGCCAGCTTCGCCTCGCGCGAGCTTTCCGAGGACTCCTCCGAGGACCGGCCCGCCGTGCAGGTTGGCAATCCCTTCCTCGAGAAGTTGCTCCTCGAAGCGTGCCTGGAAGCTGCCCAGACGGGTGCCCTGCGCGGCATGCAGGACATGGGCGCCGCCGGCTTGACGTGTTCCACCTGCGAGACCGCCAGCCGCGGGGGCCGTGGAATTGAGGTCCACCTGGACCGTGTGCCGCGGCGTGAAACCGGAATGACCCCCTATGAAATCATGTTGTCCGAGTCGCAGGAGCGCATGCTGATCATCGTCAAGCGCGGCGCGGGCGAGCGAGTGGAGCGCGTCTTTCGTAAATGGGACTTGCACGCGGAGCGCATCGGCGAAATCACCCACGGCGACCGCATGCAGATTTTTGAGGGCGGCGCCCGCGTGGCCGACGTGCCGGCCAAAGCGCTCACCGATGATGCGCCCGTCTACGAGCGCGAGGCGGCGCGGCCCGCGTACCTCGAGCGCGCGCAAGCCCTGGACCTCGCTTCGGTCAAGATCCCCAAGGACCTTCAAGCCGTTTTATTGAAGCTGCTCGATGAGCCCACGATCGCCTCGAAGGCCTGGATCTACGAGCAGTACGACTACATGGTGCGCACCGACACAGTCTTTTTGCCGGGCCACGACGCAGCCCTGATCCGCGTCAAGGGCACCGCAAAAGGCATTGCGCTCTCCACGGACGGAAACGGCTTGTATGGTTACCTGGACCCGCGCGAAGGCGGGCGCCTGGCCGTGGTCGAGTCGGCGCGCAACGTCGCGTGCACCGGGGCGCGGCCCGTGGCCGTCACCAACTGCCTGAACTTCGGCAACCCCATGAAACCCGAGGTCATGTGGACATTCAAGGAAGCCGTCGAGGGAGTGCGCGAGGCGTGCCTGGCGCTCGAGACGCCCGTGACCGGCGGAAACGTGAGTTTTTACAATGAAAGCGCGAAGGGCGCCATTGACCCGACGCCGATCATCGGGATGCTGGGGATTCTGGAGGACATCGAGGCGCGCGTGCCCTCCTTCTTCCGCTCCGAGGGGGACGTGGTGGTTCTCATCGGCGAGACGGCGAATGAACTGGGAGGGACGCAGTATCTTCTCCACGTTCACGGCCTTCGCGCCGGCTTGCCGCCGCGCGTGGATTTGGCCCACGAGAAAAATCTAATTCGTTTTTTGAGGCTTGCGGCGCGCGATCGCCTGCTCGCCTCGGCTCACGATTGCTCCGAAGGCGGCTTGGCGGTGGCGGTCGCGGAGTGCGCGATCGGCTCGGGGCTGGGCGTGAAGGCGGACCTGAGCGGTTTGCGCAAAGGGGAGTTGAGGGACGACGCGCTTCTTTTCGGCGAGAGCCAGGGCCGCGTGGTCGTGAGCGTGCACCCCCAGAAGCTTGCGGACTTTGAGCGGCTGCTCGGCCAGTCGGGGCTGCCGAGCGCCCGGCTGGGCACCGTGTCAGGAGGCGACATCGCGCTCGCGCCGCTTGCGCGCGTGGGCGTGGAAGAGGCGTCGCGCATCTACCGGGAGGCGTTGGGCAAACGTGTACGATCCTAGCGAAGACAAGATCAAGGACGAGTGCGGTATTTTCGGCATTTACAATCACCCACACGCCGCCGACATGACCTACCTGGGCCTCTTCGCGCTTCAGCACCGGGGCGAGGAAAGCGCGGGCATCGCCACCTCGGATGAGAAGGGCAACCTCCATTCGTATAAGAACCTGGGCCTGGTGGGCGAGGTCTTCAATCCCGATCGGCTCAAGGAACTGACCGGCCGCCACGCCATCGGGCACGTGCGCTACTCGACCGCTGGCTCCACGGTGCTCAAGAACGCCCAGCCGCAGGTGGTGGAGTACTCGCGCGGCAAGATGGCGATCGGCCACAATGGCAACATCGTCAACGCGCAACGGCTGCGCGACGAGTTGGAGGCCCACGGCTCCATCTTCCAAAGCACCGTCGATTCCGAAATCATCGTCCACCTGATGGCGCGCCCGGACTACAAGACGCGGGAGGATGGCCTGGTGGGTGCGATGCAGCGCATCGAGGGCGCCTATTCCCTGGTCATTTTGACTGAAAAAGAACTCATCGGGGTGCGCGACCCGAGCGGCTTTCGGCCCCTGTGGCTCGGAAAACTCGGTGATTCCTGGGTGCTGGCCTCCGAAACGTGCGCCCTTGATTTGATCGGCGCGACACCGGAGCGGGAGGTTGAGCCGGGTGAGATTGTCATCGTGAGCGAGTCGGGGTTGCGTAGCCTGTGTCCATGGCGCGGGGAGAAGCCGCGCAAGGCCTTTTGCGCTTTTGAGCTCGTGTACTTCGCGCGCCCCGATTCCACGATCTTCGGACTTAATGTCGCGCGCGTCCGCCAACAGATGGGCGCGGTGCTGGCCCAGGAGCACCCCGTTGAATCCGACATCTTCAT
>CAZPNG010000164.1:0-8425 GCA_964587845.1 uncultured bacterium
TGTAAACAAGATGTGGCTCGCTCCCGGAGGGGTCACGCACCAGCATCATCCGGTCCCCGATCTGCTCGTCTTGAGAATAAGATATGCGGAGGGGTTCCCGCTCGCCGGGCCGCGGGCCCAGCAGAACTTCCTTCAAAACACCGTCCTGCACAATGATGCGGCGGGCGAGCGCGAGGTCCTGCGCGGCAACAACATCGGGAATCCAGTAGTGCATTTGTTTCGTCCGGGGGCCCGGCCGGTCCAGGAAGCGAGCCGTGAGGACTCTGCCGCCCGAGCGCGCCATCTCGATCTCGACGCGGCCCTGGCGAAGCAACGCGGTAGGAACCGCCAGATGGGTTCCCGTCACGACCGTGCGAGTGCCTCCGCCATTGGCAATCTGCTTGAGCTGAAGCGTCAAGCCGTCGGGGCTGCTACGGCGCGCCCCCTCAAGCAGCCCCAGCGGGTAGAGAAACTTGCTCCGGCCCGTGCTGACCCAATCCAGCCGAACGGCAAGCGATGAGTCCCGAAACCCCATCGGGAAAAGCAACGCATGAGTCTGCTCCCCAAGTTGGTAACAGATCTCCAGGCGCCGGCCCGTGAGGAGCTCCGTAAACCACCGCCTCGCGAAAGGCAAGAGCCGCTTTATCTGAGACTGGGAGATCTGCTCAATGTCCCCATACTCCAGTACGGCTTGCGGCGCGATCGCGAGTATGTGCTTGAGCGACTTCGAGGACACCCATTGCAGGGGGGAAATCCCCAATAGCGTGTGCGCGGTCGCGACACCGGACGGATTGCCCTCAACCCGCACCCGGCCTTCGCGCCGGTAGGCATCAAGTACGATCTGCGCAAACTCATCGTCCCGCACGACCGTGCGGCTCTTGAGATGCAGGCTTGCATCGAAAACGGGGGCTCGCAGCTCCGCCTCGCCGCGAAGAATATTTCCCTTCTCATCTAAGACACGCGGCACGTGCAAGCGCCTGATGCGCCCATTCTCCAAATAAATGTGAACGGTTCTGCCGAACCACTGCCAGGGAACGGAAATCGCGGCGGTCCGCACCCTGCGGTCTCGACCCTGGATCATCGGCGCGATAACGCGGCCTGAAGAGCCCGGACGGCCCCCGATGACGACGCGCGCCGCGATGATCAACCGCCTTTTCGTAAGGGGAAGCTTAGGCGTGGCGTAGACCCGCGCCGTCGCGGAATCAACGTATCGATTGCCCTCGCGGCGCAGAAAGATGGCCGGCTTCGAGGGTTTCTCCCAGACCTTGCCGGGCCGAGCCAAAAACGTGCCGGGGGAGTCCTCGCGAACAAGAGCCTGCATGACCGCGGGCTCTGCCTCCGTGGCCGTGGCTTCGGCGCGAACCGGCCGGCTGTTTTCAATCCACACCTTCACTTCCCGGCCGGGATGTTCCTCGTGCAGGAAGAGTCTTGCCACGTGCTTGTCCTGCAAAAGCGGCAGGAAGACGCGCTGTGCGCCGATGGCGCCGCGTTCCTCGGGGAGCCGAGCCCAGAGAAGTACCTTGCCGAGCGCGCCCACTTGGCCGCGGCTCAAAACATGGTTGGGGTACTCTTCCAAGCAGAAAAGTCTGCGGCTGATCTGCCGGACCGCCACATAACCGCCATTCATGCGCCGGGAGGACTCCAAATGTATCTCGTCGGAGCCTTGCTTCCAGAGCAGGTGTCCGAGGCCAAGAGTCTGAGCGCGGCGCTCGACGGTTTCGCGGTGCACTGAAATCTTGTGCTCAACCCTCAAGCGCCGCTCGATTTCGGAAGAACTCCCGCGCGTTTCGATGAGCAGCGCGAGGAGAATGTCCGCGGGGATCTCCTTGATGATCGTGCCTTTCATCCGCTCGCTGCGCGTTTTGACAAGCCCTAATAGCCCGTATTTCTTCAGTCTTCTCCAAAGTCCACTTTTGGAGATGGCGGGAAAGCCCTGCTGCGTCAGGTGCGCGACGGCTCGCGGTAGGTTTCCCTCCTGCGCTTCCATCGCGGCTTTCAAGGCTGCCACGGGAATCTCGATGCGATCCCGCTTGCGCTGCTCCTTGCGCGTCCTTACAAGGCCAGACAAGCCGTATTTTCGAAGCTTCTTTCCGAGGGCGCTGTGCCCGATCGGATAACCCTGCCGCCTCAGGTGAGCAGCAGCTCGCACCACGCTACCCTCCTCTGCTTTCATCGCCGCTTCCAGCGCGGATTTAGGAATCGCGACGTAGTCCTGCCGCTGTGCACGGGCGGGCGAGCGGCGGCGCCAGCGGCGGTGCACGCGAAAGTCGTCGCGCACCCGCAGGAGCTTAAAGCCGCCTGCTGCGGCATCGACCGCGATGAAATGGTCTCTGGAATAAACCCCTCCATCCTCCGCCTTGAAGTACGTTCGCGCCTGCCAAGGAGCTCCAGGGGCAAGCGGCCGGACAAAAATGATTTCGACTGCATCCAATCCCCCCATTGACGGACGCTGCCGGAGATTCCATCGATCCCTGGGACTGAATTGAAGTGCCGATTCCACCGTCTGGCCAAGATCGATGGGGTGGCGATGGAGAAGGACGAGGGCGGTGCTTTGACCCTGGGAGTCAACCGCCGGGCGCCAACGCACCACCCCGCTGCGGAACGCCTTGAACTGGCCATTCTCCTCAAAGAAAAACTCGAGCTCTCGCATGACGTCGGGAGTAAAAGCCCCTTGAACCAGGTGACCCGCCGGGTCCACCTGAAGCGCGAAGGTGCCCCCGCTCTCAAGAAAGTGGAGCCAAGTGTTCACGCCGCGGCGCAGGACGTCAGGGCTGAGTTGTTCGCCCCCCATTTTCACGAAGCCCGCTTTGCGTAAGCGCCGGGTGAGATAGGTGAAAAACCTCTGCCGGCCGACTTTCACCTCCGGAAGATTCACATGGCCTGAGGCCCGTTTCCATTCCGGGCGGATCGGAAACTCTTCCGCTTCGCGCAACTGTTTGAGGGAGCGGCCTCCCACCGGGCTCTTGGATGTCGTTCGCAAGAACTCCTTCGTCGCAACCGTGCCGCGCGCCGGGAAGACCGCGACCGAGAAGACGCGTTCATTCTCGCCCCGCGGTTTGATGAAGTTCAGGACCAGGGCCGTGTCCGGTTCCAGGGCGTCCAAGGCGGGCGGAGTGCCTATGACCGTCATGACCGGTTCAAGCGTGGACGCAAGCACTTGTTCCACGAGAGCCGCCGTCTTGGCCGTGCGCTCAGGAACGTTGCTCGTGCGCGAAACGGCTTGGCGGCGGGAGAGAAGCTCTCGCGCCACGGGGGCAAGGTTAGGCACCTGGACGCCGCGTTGAGGGCGATCGGCGTGCGGCGGATAAAACGAATCGGCCTGGACCGGACGGGGCTCCAGGAACCCTTGAGCGACCGCCTTTGCGACGAGACGGCCGACGAACCCCGCAAACGCGCGGCGGCTTTCGCGCGTTCTCCTCTTGAGGAGCTGGGCGAGCTGAGGCTCGATCCACTCCATCTCTTCATAGGCAATCCGCAGAATGGCGGTCCACGGAAGGGTTGCAGATCCGGCCGCGGGCCGAAAGCGCTCGCGGATTTCGGCAAGGGCCGCCAGCGCCGCAGCGTGTTGCTGCTTGCGCACGGCCACTCCCTTCTCCTTCCTCATCTTCAGGAAAGCCGCTTCGGTGAGCTGCGTCTCGAACCGCTCAGCCAACCCCCATCGCTCGAAGAAAGCCAGCTCTCCCAAATACGCAAAAAACTCCCAGAAGGCGGCCCGGCGCACCCCCACTCCCTTCGCTTCCTCCAGCATGTCTTCGTCAGCATTGTGTTCCACCTCGTGAGCGCCCGTCCCCATCAGTTCGGGAAAGTCCCGGGATTTCTCAGCAAGCCGCGGATTGAATGTGTACCAGGAGTCGGCCTCGGCATGCCACCTCTTGCGATTCGCAGTCCAGCCGAAGACATGGCCTAACATCCTGACCACCTTGGCCGGGCTGCCTTGCCCCACCCGGTCATGGCGATCAACCACCTGGCTTGCGAGAATCGGCACGAGCGTGGCCCGCTCGTAGTCCTCCCGGCCGAACGCGATGAAGCGCCACATCGTGAACCTCAGGACTTCAAGCGAGCGATCGAGCAGCGCCGGATAGGCGGCCGCAAACTTTCGGTCAAGGTCGGGGTCGTTCGGATGCGGCAGCTCCAGGACAGCTTGGAAAAGTTTGAGGGGCGTGCTTTCCGGGTGCCTGCCCAGGGCCTCCGTCAGCGCCTCCCGCAGCGGGCCGCGCACGTCGCGCTGGATGCGGAAGACGGCGACTGACACGGCGTCGCAGAGCGCGTCGACTGCGTCGGGCTCGGTCTCTGCGGCCCGCACGATGGAGGCGAGGTGAACCCCCTGCGGGTCGCCCGCCTGAGCGATCCCGGCAAGCAGGTCCATGCGCTTGGAGACCGTCTCCGTGTTATCGCTGCGCGAGCGATAGCGGCGGTAGAGGCGAAGCGCGTGCTCGAGCCCGTCCGGGCCGGCGGCGCTGAGCATCGTTCCCAAAGTGCCGCGCAGTGTACGGATTCTGTCGCTCATGCCGCGAGCTTCGAGGAAGTATTCCGCCAGCCGGCCGGCGGCGCGGTCTCCCATGATGCCGAGCAGGTAAGTCGTCGGCTCACCGATGAATCCCGACTCGTCAGACACAACCCGCTCGATCAAAGCGTCCACCGACCACGGGTTGGCCAGCACCCACTCCCGCAGGTCCCGCTTCTGACGCGCCAGCGAGTCCTCGAGCGCTTTGCGGCGGGCGCGCATCGTGCCTTTGGCCAACTGCTTGGAGTCAAAGGCCAAGCGCGCCGCGTCTTCAAGCCGCCGAGTGAGCTCAGCCGCGCGCTCCGTGCGCGACACAGCTTGCCGCATGGTGAGAAGCCGGTGGGCCAGGGGCGCGAGGTCGGGCGCGAGCACGCCCTTGCTTCGGCGGGATGTCATGGGCGCATAGAACGGCTCGCGCTGCTTGGCCTTCGGTTGAAGCAACCCTTCCCGGACGGCGCGGTGCACGAGACCCTCCACAAAGTCTGCGAACACAAGGTGGCTCAATCGGCCTCTGCGGTTCAAGCGCTCGGCCGTGACCGCTTCTGTCTGCTCGAGGTGCCGGTAGGCCAGCTTCAAGAGGTCCGTCCAGGGAATGTACGCGCCCTGGCCGGCGGCGCCCTCAAACCGCTCCGCGATCTCCCGCATCGCCGCGTTGGCCGCATCGTGCTCTTCCAGGGCGAGCCCCTTGTTGCGTTGGATCCGCTGCATGGCGATGTCCCATTCCTGCATCTCTCCGGCCCACGGATCGGGCCTGCCCCACCGGGCCAGAGACGCGCGCTCCCCCAGGTAGGCGAAAAACTCGGTGAAGGCATCGCGCCTCAAGCGGATCCTGGAGGCCGCCTGCAGGACATCCCCGCGCATCCTGTGTTCCACTTCGTGGGCGGCAGTGCCGAACAGATCGACGAACGGCGCTCCCAGCATCGCGCCGCTGTCATTGAAACGAAACTTCTCCGTCGCCGCGGTTTCAATCCCCTTGCGTTTGCGCAGCTTCATCAAAGATGTCCTGCCGAAGACCTCTTTCAAGATCGATAACATCTCGGAGGGCCACATCAGATCCACGGCCGATTGATGGTCCACCACCTGGGCGGCCAAGAGCGGCACGAGGGCCCCGCGCTCAAGGTCCTCGGCGGTCACGGTGTCGTCGACACGGTCCGCGGCCTCTTGGAGGACAGCCCGTGCGCGCTCCAGGAGCTGCGGAAAAATCTGCCGGAGAGCAGGGTCAATCCCCTGTTCATTGGGATTCGGCAGTTCGAGGACCGTGCGCAGAAACTTCAAGGATTTGTTTGAAGGATAGTGGCCGATCGCCTTATTGACGGCCTGCACAACCCGCCGGCGGTCGATTTCCCTGCTATTGAATACGACCGCTTGAATTGCGTCGCACACGACGTTCAAGAGCGCCCGCTCGCTCGGTGCCTGGCGAATGAGCTCAGCCAGCGGCTCGGCTTCCTGCCTCTGGCCGATCGCGAAGGTGAGCGCGATGCGCCTCATCACAGCTTCCACGGAGGCCCGGCGGCCCTGGAGATCACGGTACAGATCCAGTGCTGCAGCTAATCCAGAGGGACCCGCGAAGGCCAGCAGCAGCCCAAGATGAAAGCGCCGGCCGGAGGCCTCATGGCCCCCGCCGCGCGTGCGCCGAAAGGCCAATAGCAGCGGCCCGGCTGCCAGCTCGTTCATGACCCCGAGAAGATGAGAGATGCCCTGCCATCGGTCGCGATGCTCCAGGGCAAACAAGACCAGGGTTTCAACGGCCCAGGGGGTTCGCTCGGCCCACGCCCGCAGCCGGGCATTGCGCTCGGCCAGCTCCCTCTCCAACCACCGCCTGCGGCTGTCGAATAACCCGTCCGGGAGCTGCCGCGCAAAAGCTTGCGCACTCTCCGCCTCAACCACCCGCTCACCGAGCTCCTTGAGGCGCCGGCGAACGATGTCCTCCCGGCTCTCGGTCCCCTGCGATCTCGCGGATGCACTGCGCAGCCACCGGGAACGGTGCCGGCCGTGGACGTTGAAGTCCTTCTGCATGCGCATGACGTGCAGCACACCTGCAGCGTCCCGCCGGATGCCGTAGTCTTTGGAGTAGAGGCGGCCATTCTCAGCGGCAAAATGAGCGCGCCCCCAGAAAAGAAAATCTCGCGTGCGGGCCTCCGTGAAGATGATCTCCACGGGATCCCGGGGCCAATTCCTTTGAGAACTCTCAAGGGCAGCCAGATCGCCTTCATCTGGAGAAAGATTCAGCAAGGCCCCGCGGGTCCGGCCGCCCCACTGGTAGACGCGGGGGTGGAGATGAAAGCCGATTTCGTAAACTTTGAGATCGCCGTGCATGAAAAGCTGCCCCATCGGATCGATAAACAGCAGCCCAGTCGGCTGCGCGCTCACCGTTTCCATCGATCCTGGAAATCCCTGGCTCTGTCTTTTCCAGCGTTTGAACTCAAAGTATCGAACGTCGGGACTTTCAGTCTCAATCCTCGCGACGTCACCCGACGGGGAGATGAAAATCCGCAGCTTCGCGCCCGTTTCAAACTTGCCGGCAAACTGTTCGATCTCATCCCGAAGGTAGTGCGCGAGGACCTCGCGGCCCAGTTGATAAGTCCAATTTTTCCAGCGGAAGCGGTTGATATCGTAAAGCCCGCTGTCATGGAAAAGGTCCATCACGAAATCCAGAAATTTCGTTCCTGCGATCTTTGCCTCAAAAAGGTCGCCGCCGGGCCTCTTGGGCTGGGGCCATTTCAGGCGAACCCATTTGAGAGCACCCGCCCGAACGCCTCTTTCCTCCTGCCGTTTGCCCGTTTCGGATCCCTCGTCAACAGCTGGCACGTCTCCCTTGGCCGCTACGACGTAGCCCAGCTCCCGGAGATCCTTGCTGATGCGAAATCGCGCGCCGCCGGGCTCACCTTGGAACCGAGCGTCCAGGGCCGGACCCGGCCGAAGCGCGTGGGGATCCACCTGGTTCGAGAGGATCTCCACGATGCGGGCCGCTCCAAATTGGAGGGCCTTGAAAATCTCGTCTTCGGTCACGCGCGTGACGGCGGGAACGTTGGTTGTGCGCCCGACCTTCTCAACCTCGCTCTTGGCCGGCCCGCTTGAGCGCGCCGGCGCCTGGCGCCGGCGGGGTTCCACGCGAAAGTCTGTGCCGCGGGGCGCGAACACTCTGCGCCCGCCCCGATCCTGGGTGACCCGGTAATCCTTTGAGTACACGCGGCCGTCGCGCGCCTTGAACGTGGCGCGGGCGCGCCAAACGCCGAGGGGCGCGCGCGTAAAGACGATCATGACAGGATCAAACCCGCCCGGCTGACGCGGCTTTGCGAGGAGGGTCTTCCAATCTCCCCCGCTGAGTGAAATGTCCTCTTCAAGCGATTTGCCTCGTTCTCTGGGGTGGTGATGAAAATCAAATCGGACCTCTCCGGGCGGGGCCGGGCTCGCCGCCGGGGCATTCCAAAACTCCCACTGGAGTGGGTACGGCGGACGGGCCCTCATGAGTCTCCACGTGTGCCCGGTGCCCGAGCCGGGAAGCACGTCCGCCTCCATGAGATTCCCGCTCTCGCTCACGTGAACGAGGAGCGAGCCGCCGCGCTCCGGTTCGGAAAAGGCGCTCAGCCAGCCCTGAACTTCCTGGCCCCACGGCAATCTGCGGCTCCTCAGAAACGGCAGCTGTATCTGCTCCCGGCGGACCGCCTCAGCCATCCATTCCGTCACGGCGCGGCCTCCCACGGTGGCTAGGAAGAAATCGAACGGCGGAGGAGCGCGCTCTAGATCACCCGCGCGCAGATGCCCCTCCAAGGGCTGCCATGTGAAGTCCTGCGCAGCAATCCAGGGCCGGTCGGTCCCTGGTTCGCGGCGCGGCTCCTCCCGCACCAAGTGGCCGATCTGACGGCGGTCGCCTGAAATCCGGAAGGCCGTGACCTTCTGACTGTCCTGTTGCCGCAGCTCAAAGTTGAAGTCGATCGGGGT
>CAZPNG010000165.1:0-4718 GCA_964587845.1 uncultured bacterium
TTGGCGTCCGCCGTCTGAAGGGCATCGAGGAGCCGCACGACCTCATCGACATTGCGTCCCACGTTGAGCGGATAATAGACGATCGCCCGCACCCGCCGCGAGGGATCGACGACGAAGAGCGCGCGCACGGTCAGCGTAGAGTTTTCGCCGGGATGAATCATCCCGTACCTGCGCGCCACGTCAGCAGTGAGATCGGCGATCAACGGGTACGGCAGTTTCACGCCGAGAATCCGGGCCAGGTTCTGGGTCC
Source organism: uncultured bacterium (assembly GCA_964587845.1). Classification (GTDB taxonomy): domain Bacteria; phylum Omnitrophota; class Omnitrophia; order Omnitrophales; family CAZPNG01; genus CAZPNG01. The sequence goes on from CAZPNG010000165.1 coordinate 251, forward strand.
ACGCCAGGTGGGCATGAACGCTGTCGATCGAAAGGCCGATCAGCTGGGTCTTTCGAGCCCGAAACTCCTCAAAACGGCGGCCGAATTCCGTGAGTTCGGTGCTGCACACCGGGGTGAAATCCGCCGGGTGCGAGAACAAGACCACCCACTGGCCCGCCTGCCATTTGCTGAAGGTGATCTCACCGTGCGTGGTTTGGGCCGTGAAGTCCGGCGCTTCATCCCCAATGCGGGGAATCAGCCGAACCGGGGAAGTTTCCCCGGCCCAAGGCACGGCTTGCGAAGAAGGGAGCGTGAACGTGGCTTCGACCATGGTTATTCCTCCTGGGGTTCGCGGAGTAATGGCGGGGCCGACGGGACTCGGCGACCTCGCCTCACAAACGCCTCCAAGCTCGCATACGCTCGCTTGAAGGCGTTCGGCTCGGTTCGGCCACCCGCCCGCTCGTGGGAAGTCGGCGCTATCGCGCCTCCATCGATCAAAAGGGCTCGCGGGCTCCCTTCGAGTCCCTACCTTAAGAATCAAGCGGGGCCGACGGGACTCGAACCCGCAACACCCAGATCGACAATCTGGTACTCTAACCAAGTTGAGCTACGGCCCCGAACGGATGGCACCCCAACCGGGCTGCCAGGCGAGGAGGTATGATACCGCAAAGAAGCGTTTTAGGGAATCCTCGAAAAACCAAGGCTGGTGGGCGCAAGAGGGTTCAAACCTCTGACCTTCTGGATGTAAGCCAGACGCTCTATCACTGAGCTATGCGCCCCAAGCGGGCATTCTAAGAGGGCGGCGTGGAGCTGTCAACGCTCCTCGCGCCTCCGCCTGCAGTCGTGTAAACTATGAGAAAGGAACGACGTTCTTATGGACGTCGCGGACGCACTCATGAGACAGCCGGACACGGCGCTTGAGATTCGAAAACTGGTTTTCTTAAGCGACCTTCACTTTGAGGCAAGCCAACATGATAATTTCGACTCCTTCGAAGAACTCCATCAGCTCCTCGAAGAGCTTGCCCAGGAGCATGAGCCCCTGGAGCTCGTGCTGCTGGGCGACATTCTCGAGCTCTTGGAAGTCCCCTGCCGGGGGTCCTTAAACAAGCTCGAACGCATCCTGGCGGATTCCCGCTACCGCGACCTCTTCGAGCACTTCAAGGCCTTCTCTCAACACCACCCCATTCGCTATATCATCGGCAACCACGACCGCGAGGTGATCTGGAACGAAAGCATCCAGAAGACGCTCGCAGAGTCCGGCATCACGGTCGCCAAGCCGCCGGAAGCGAACCGGACTTGGCGCTTCAGCTCGGAGGGCCTGAGCTTCACGGTGTACGCGGAGCACGGCAACCAATTCGACCCGCCCAACCGGTACGTCAATTTCCACGAGCCGCTCGAAACGCCGCTCGGCGAACACATCGTGACCGATCTGATCCGCCCCTTCAAAAGGCTGGTGGGTGCGAGCGAGCCCTGGGCCGCGGACATCGACAACGTGCGGCCGCTGGCCACCATCCCCTGGTGGATTTTCTCGCGCTACTTCTACCACGAGACGAACCGCGCGCTGCGTTTCCTCTCGATTCCCATCCTCATGAGCTTTGCGCTCACGCGCATCCTGCCCATCGTCTTGATTTGGCTGCATCTGGGGCTGCGCAAACTGGACACCCTCTTCGAGGTGCCGCGGTTCTTGCTCCTCTCAGCTTTTGTGCTCCTGTTCTTCGACCTCACGATCGTGATGGTGGCGCTCTTCCTTTACTTGATCAAGCGCGACATTCAGAAGACCTTCAAAGCCTACGGGTTCCGCCACCACAAAGAGGTCCTGAAGCGGCGCGACCATGTCATCCAGACCTGCGTGGAGGAGAAGCTGAGGGATGATGCCGTCGACCTGGTGGTGTTCGGGCACACGCACCAGCGGTTGCTACAAGGCGTGGCGTCGGGGGGCCGCCCGAAGGGCTACGCCAACACGGGGACCTGGACCAAGGTGATGTGGCGCGTGAACGCGCTCCTGAATTTCCCGCCGGTCTTTATCCCCTGCTACGCGCTCACGTACGTCACGGTGACACAAGAGGGCCGGACGGTGAAGGCCGAACTTCGCGAGAGAGGCAAGCAGGTGCGACCCCCCGCTCTCACCTTCCTCGAGCGGTTGGTGATCAGTGGCAGAAAGCAGCCCCCCACGTACGCGGGACACGACCGCGTGCTGCACACCCTCACCTTCCCGATGCATCCCTAGGCGCTTTTCCTGCCCGACATTCTGGCGCGTGCGAGGCCGAGAAAATGGCGCAAAAGGCGCAGCTGCACGGGATCCTTGGGCTGGCGCTCGGGATGCCACTGCACCGCGATCGTCCGGCGCGGGCCCTCGATCGCTTCCACAACCCCGTCGTCGGCCACGGCCGCCACCGAGAGCGCCCGGCCCGGAGTCTTGACGGCCTGGTGGTGATGGGAATGCACGAGGAAAGAGGTGCGGCCCAGAATCCGGCTCAGGCGTGAGCCCGGCCGCAGCTCGACGCGGTGAAGCGGGTATCGCCTGGACCGGTGATCGCGCGCGTCTTTCAGTTGGGACCGGATGTCCTGATACAACGTGCCCCCGTAGAGCACGTTGAGAAGCTGCATGCCGTGGCAGATGGCCAGAACGGGAACGCGGCGCTTCTCGGCCATCCGCACCAACTGCATCTCAAACTCTGTCCGGCCCCGGACCATGGGTTTAATGTGCCGGCTCGCCCGTTCCCCGTAGTAGCTGGGATGAATGTCGGCGCCCCCCACGATCACCAACCCATGAAGCTGCGCCAGCAGGTTCGCCACCTGCCGGCGGTCGGGATTGATGGGAATGAGAACAGGTGTGCCCCCCGCCCGCAAGACAGCTCGCACGTAGCGATAGTCGCACGTGAGCTCGAACTCGGGCGAGCGGGGCCGGATCTTCTCCGCCTCGCAGGTGATGCCGATCAGGGGCCGAACGAGGGCCCCGAAGCTGCGTTGTGCCTTCATTCGGGCCCCCGTGAAAAGCGCTGGAAAAAGCCGGCCACCGACTCGGTCCAGGACTTGGGCCGATCGGCCCACAGGCCCCGCTTGGCGGCCCGAGCCTCCCGCTCCAGCCCAAAGAACTCCGCTTTGTACTCAAAGGGGAACTTGCGCATCACCTCCGCATATCCCTCGGCCACCATTTGCCGGTTCACAAAGGTGCCGTCTTCGAGGTACACGTACGCCAAGCGCCTCCCGAACCGGTCGAAAGGTTCCAACCCCTCGGAGAGATCGATCGACTTGTGCTCGATCAGGGAACTCAAGTATCGGCGGGACTCATTGCCGAACGCCTCTCCCCGCTTGCCATAGCGGCGGTGGTCCACTTCGGGCGCGTCGATGCCGATCATGCGCACGTGCTGGTTGGACTCGAGAATAAATGTATCGCCGTCCATGACATGGCGTACCTTCTCGGCGCAAAGCGCACCGGCTGCAAGCAAGACCCCGGCAAAGGCAAAGAACACACACCGGCTCAGGCGCATCAGCCGACTCCCGCTCCGACGCAAGAGCGAGGCGAGCCGTGTACCGCCCGCTCCAGGATCTCATGGAGAGGCCGGAGCACCCGGTTCCAGTCAAAGGTGTCCAGGACCCAGGCCGACAGGGCCGGGTCGGGCCGTGAGCGCAGGCCTCGGCGAAGTCCCGCCGCGATGCTCTCGGGATCCTGCGGGTTGACGTAAATGGCGCGCTCTCGGAAGGTCTCCCGGACCGGAGGTGTATCCGAGACGACGATGTTGCACCCCAACGCCGCGGCTTCAAGCGACGCCAATCCAGGCGTCTCGATGAAACTCGGCTGGCAGTGGACCCAGGTGCGAGCCAATTCAATGAGCAGGCGCGAGCGAGGCCACAGCCCCGTGAACTCAACGCGCTTGGGGGCCTCCCGGCGGACTTGGCGCTCATAATCGTCACAGCCGGGTGACGCTTGCCCGACGAGCTTCAGAGGGCAAGTGACGGCCGCTGCCGCGCGGACCAGAGCCAGCTGGTTTTTGCGCCCGCCGATGCCCCCCGCACACACCACTTGCCGAATCCGCTCCCGGTCTGCATCAACGAGCGGGGCCAGCTCCTCACGATCCACGCCATTGCGCACCACACAGAAATGGTCCGTGCGAACCCCCGGGAACGCCCGAGTGAGATGAACGGCCTCGGCCTCTGAGTTCGGGCAGACGGCGGCGGCCCAGTTGAGCAGGTTCCCGCGCACGCGGTTCTCGACACGGCGCGCCGCGCTCGCCTCGGGCTCTCCCGGCGAGCCGGGCACCGGCTCCTCCAGGTCCCAGTAGATCGGGAAAATCACAAACGGAACGCCTTGCCGCCGGGCCGTGAGCGCCCGAACAAACATCTCATGAACCCTGGAGAGCAGGAACAGGAAGATGACGTCCGCGTCAAACCGGCCCGGAATCTGATGACGGCGGCGGCGCACCTGGTGACCCGCGGACGCCAGGGTGCGTTCGATCGCCGTGATCTGAACGGTGTCCCCTCCCGGATA
>CAZPNG010000166.1:0-3927 GCA_964587845.1 uncultured bacterium
CTTTGGATTCCTGAGTCTGAGTTGACGCGATTGAAGGAGCACGTGTTGTCCGGCTATCCTGAGGAGGTGTGCGGGCTTCTGGCCGGCACGGTGCCTCAGGAGCAAGCGGCGCTGAAGTGGGTGAAGCGCGCCGTGCCGGTCCTGAACGTGAAGGAAGAAAACCGCGAGCGCCGTTACCTGGTCGATCCCAAGCAGTACATGCTGCTTGAGCGCGAGATCGAGAGCCAGGGCCTTCGCGTGGTGGGGATTTATCACTCGCACCCTGACCATCCGGCGCGGCCTTCCGACTTCGATCTCGCGCACGCCTGGCCTTGGTTTTCCTACCTCATCGCGGGCGTGTCGCGCTCTGGGATTGAGGACATCACGTCTTGGATGATGAAAGAAGACAGGTCGCAATTTTTGGCGGAGCCGCTCACAGTGACGCTTGAAACGATGGTGAGGTGAAGAATGGGAGCTCGCGTGTTGATTCCGACCGCCCTGCGCAGCTACGCGGGCGGCCAATCTGAGGTCGAGGTGAAAGCGCGCACGGTGGGCGAGGCGCTGGACGAGGTCACACGCAACCACCAGGATCTTCGCAAGCATCTCTACAGCGAGGAAGGCGCGCTGCGCAATTTTGTGAACGTGTACGTCAACGGGGAGGACATCCGCTACGCGCAGCAGGTCAAGACGCCCTTGAAGGAAGGGGACACGGTCACGATCGTGCCCTCGATCGCCGGCGGTGCGTGAGGATGGGTGAGGACAGAGCAACGGTGCAAACGCCCAAGCTGACCAACCAGGAAATCAAGCGCTACAGCCGCCACCTCATCATGCCGGAGGTGGGGCTGGCAGGCCAGGAAAAGCTCAAGGCTGCGCGCGTGCTGTGCGTGGGCACGGGGGGCCTGGGCTCGCCCTTGGCGTTGTACCTCGCCTCCGCGGGCGTGGGCACGCTGGGCATCATCGATTTCGACGTCGTGGATTTTTCCAACCTGCACCGGCAGATCATTCACTCGACGCCCGACGTGGGGCGGCCCAAGGTGGAATCCGCTCGCGAAAAGCTCGCGGCCTTGAACCCCGACATCACGATCCGCGCCTACAACGAGCGCCTCACCTCCGAGAACGCGATGGGTATCGTGGCCGACTACGACATCGTGGCCGACGGCACCGACAATTATCCCACCCGATACCTGGTCAATGACGCCTGCGTGCTGTCGGGAAAGATCAACGTCTACGGCAGCATCTTTCGCTTCGAGGGGCAGGTGTCGGTGTTCGACGCCAAGCGCGGGCCCTGCTACCGGTGTCTTTTCCCCGAGCCGCCGCCGCCGGGCCTGGTGCCGAGCTGCGCGGAAGGCGGCGTCCTGGGCATCCTGCCGGGCCTGGTGGGCGTCATGCAGGCCACCGAGGTCGTGAAGCTCATCATTGGCAAGGGCGAGCCCCTCGTAGGAAAGCTCCTGCTTGTGAACGCGCTTGAGATGAAGTTCGAAACGCTCAAGCTGCGCAAGAATCCCGAGTGCCCGATTTGCGGAAAGAATCCCACGGTCAAGAAGCTCATCGATTACGAGCAGTTTTGCGGAATCGGGCGCGGCCAGGAAGCTGCGGGGACGGTGGCGGCTCACGAATCCCTCACAGCCAAAGAACTCAACAACGAACTCGCGAAGAAGCGCGACGTGGTGCTCCTCGACGTGCGCGAGCAAAACGAGTGGGAAATTTGCCGCCTGCCGGAAGCCAAGCTTTTCCCCAAGTCCGAGATGGCGGGCCGCATCCATGAGCTGGACTCGGCGCGCGAGTACCTCGTCTACTGCCACCACGGCATCCGCAGCAAGGACGCGCTCGAGTTCCTCAAACAGAGCGGCTTCAAGAAGGTCAAGCACCTCGCCGGAGGAATCCACGCCTGGGCCACCGACGTCGATCCCTCCATGCCCACCTATTAGGAGATACGCCTCCGTAGTACAATGGTGCCATGCCGGTGCGCTGCCCCCGCTGTGGAGCGGAGTACGAATTCACGCTGTTTGAAACGGGCAAGCAGCTCGTCTGCACCTGCGGGCAGGCGCTCGCCCTCGAGGATGACGAGACCCTGCGGGCCCTGCGGGAGTTCGTCGAGGACATCGAGGACAAGGAGGCTCTCGATCGCCTCCAGCGCCAGGCGGACCGCATTTGCGGCCACATCGTGAGCGGCAACCTTCCCGACGTCGACATCGAAATCTTGAAGGCGAACCTGCGCCGGGAGTTCGAAGTCCACTTTCCCGACAAAATGAACTTGTACGACATGGTTTACGAGGCGCGGTTCAAACGTCTCAAGGAGCAGTTCGGCGGGGACCGCGAGGCCTAGCGTGCTGAGCGCGGCCGCGTTGCTGCTTTTCACGGGAGCCGGATTCCAAGTGGCCCCGGCCGTCGTGCACCGGCCCACGCTCCTGGAGCGGTTGATCTTCGGCCTGATCGCAGGCCTCACCTTCACGGCCTGGTGCGCCTTCCTCTTTTACCTTCTGCTCGGCCAAGGTCCTGCGGCGCGGATCGCCACCCTCGCGTGGGCGGGCGCGGCGCTCCTCGCCGCCCGGACGCTTCGAGCCCGCGAGCAGGCGGACCCGCTCGGGCCTCCCGCCACGGCATCAGTCCCGGAATCCCGGTTTGCTCTCGCGGTTCAGATGGTCTTGGCCGCATTCTGGATCGCCTTCTGGCTGCGGGTGGCGCGACAGGCCGTTTTCAGCACGCCCGAGGGCGTGTTTACCGCCGTGACCTCGAACTTCAGCGACTTGGGCGCTCACATGGCCTACGTGACCCACCTGGCTTGGGGGCCGGGCGGCGTGGCAAACCCGCTTTTCTCAGGCGTGCCCCTGCGCGGGCACGTTCTCACGGACTTTCTGCTCTCGCGCTTTGTGGCCGAGGGCCTGGAGCCGCACTTCGGGTTTCAGGTTCAGACGGTTGCCTGCGGGCTCCTGGGCACGGCGGCGGTTGGGATGCTGGCCCGGCGGCTCTCGGGCCGCGCCTGGTGCGCACACCTGGCGCCGTTTCTCCTGATCAGTAACGGCGGTTGGGGATTCGGGACCCAGGACGCGCTCTCGAAATCCGGGACCCATTGGCATAATTTTCTCAGTACGATGCTCGTACCTCAGCGCGCGCTTCTGATCGGCCTTCCGCTCGCCTGTGTGATTTTTCTTATTATGTGGGAGGCGTCGCTGCGCGCCCGGGCGATTTCGTGGCTGTGGGCGGGAGTGCTCGCCGGGCTTTCGCCGATGATTCATTTGTTCGCCTTCGCGTCCGCGGCGTTCGTGGGGGTCTGCCAGCTCGCGGGGCAGGGCCGGCGGGCTTGGGCGGCCTTTCTTGTGCCGCTTGCGCTGCTCGCGGTCCCGCAGCTTGTGTTTTTGCTCGATTCCGGCTCGAGCGCCGTGGGGGTCGTGCGCTGGGCGCCCGGTTGGATGGCGAGCGCGCGGGGCGGGCCCCTGTCGTTTGCGTGGTTTTGGCTGAGGAACACCGGGCTGGCGTGGCCCCTGCTTCTGGCGGCGATGTCGTCGCCCGCCACGAACGTGCGGCTCGCGCGATTCGGCTGGGCCTTCATCGGCCTCTTCGCCCTCGCCAATGCCCTGCAGCTCACCCCGTGGGATTGGGACGGCATCAAGCTGCTCTTCTTCTGGTATGTCGGCGCGGGGGTCCTCATTTCAGCGTTTGTGGTTCATCTCTGGGAACAGGGATGGCGGGGGAAGCTCCTGGCCGCGGTCTGCTTCGCGGGGCTGGTCGCGGCAGGGTCCGTCAAGGTGGCGGCTGTCTTGCGCGGCGAGGGGCCGCACCGGTTGATCAGCGCCGAGGAGCTTCGCGCGAGCCGATGGTTGCGCGAGCACGCCCCGGCCGGTGGGCTTGCGCTCGTCTCGCCCGAGGTCAATCATCCCGCCTTCTGGTCGGGCCGGCGCGTGCTGATGGGCTATCCGGGTTGGGTGTGGTCGAATGCGTGGGGAAGCT
>CAZPNG010000167.1:0-12320 GCA_964587845.1 uncultured bacterium
GACTGTGACACCCTGAGCGAAGCGAAGGGTCTCCGCCCTGGACGACTGGACTGTGAAACCCTTCGCGAAGCTAAGGGTCTCCGCCCAGGACGACTGGACTGTGTCACCCTGAGCGAAGCGAAGGGTCTCCGCCCAGGACGAGGGGTTTTGCAGAGATCCTTCGGCCCGCGGCCCTCAGGATGACCGGTTGGCAGCTCCCGCTGCCAACCAGTCATTTTTGTAAGCGGCGAACAAACCTGTCGGAGGGCAACCAGACCCGCGTTGCATCTGAAAACACAGAAACCATTTTATATCAATGGTTTACGACAAACTATGAACTTGGCACAGGCTGTGCCTATGGGTCCTTGTATGCGCACGATGCTGAGATTTGTGATTGCCTTGTCGGTGGGGTGGCTGGCCCTGGCGCCCGGGCGGGCTTACGGCCAGGCAGCGGACCACAAGACGGCGGCGGATCGTTTGCTCCAGCGCGGGCATCCGGATCAGGCCATGGCCGAGTACCACCGCTCGCTTGCGCTCGAGGCGCAGTCCCCAGCCACGTATTTCAACCTCGCCATCGCGGCGTACAGCATCAGAAACCTCGATCAGGCGGCGTGGGCCCTGGAAAAACTTCTCGAGCTCGACCCGCAGGATGTCGAAGCCCTCTATAATCTGGGATGTCTGGAACTCTACAGGCAGGACCTTCGGAAAGCCAGGACGTACCTCGAGCGGGCCCGCGGCTGCTGCAATCGGGATCGCCGCTTCGCCCCCCTCATAGACCGAGGCCTCGGGTTTGTGGATGAGCTGGAGGGCTCACCCACCCAAGGCCTGGTCTTTCTTGCGCTTCAAGACGGGCTTCCTTCACTCGCACTCGGTTAACGGCGCGCAAGCGCGACAACCCCCTTCGTGCCTGTGACGCCCGTGAACTCACCGCCTCCCAACCGCGCTCCCAACTCAGCTTTGTGGGGCTTCACGAACGCCGCCACCTGCTTGGTGCCGACCTCGTCGCGAACGCCGGCCTCGAACCTCAGGCGGGCAGGACCCAGCGTCGGCCGAGGGGCTTTCCCGAGAACCTTACCCTCCTGATACATCGTCCACGCCACCACCGGCTTCGTGCCCGTGTACGCCTTCTGGTAATCCACCAGGGGCGCCGGAGCCATTCCGGCTGCGCCGGCCGCAAAGGCGGGGGCCGCAACCAGTACCACAACTGCGAGAACCGCTGCAACTTTCGTGTAAGTGTTCATGGTCTTTACCCCTTTCCAGTCGGTTGAACTGCTCTACCTATGTAACGCGCCGGCCCCCTCGCACCCCCCCAAGAAAGCGGCGCGGGCGGGAATCTCCTCCGCAGCTGTTGATTGATAAGGACTTACAAATAACCGGCTAGCCGTTTTCGGAGGATTTCCCGGGCGTGGAAGAGGCGCCGTTCGACGGCCTTCTCGGAAACGCCCAGGATGGCGGCGATTTCAGCGTAGGGCAGCTCTTGAAACTGGTGCAACACAAGAGGGGCCCTGAACTTCTCCGGCAGCCGTTGGATGTGGCGGTCGACGAGGGCCCGCAGCTCTTCCTGATCCGCCGCCTCGCCTGGAGATGTTGCGCGCCGGTCCGGCACGCGGTCCAGAAGACTGCGGGACTCGCCCTCCTCATCCGGGACCTGTTCATCGAGGGAACGGGGGGATCGCTTGCGGCGGCGCACGGCGTCGATTGAGGCATTCACCGTCACGCGATAAAGCCAAGTGGTGAACTTCGCTTGAGGCAAGACGCGGGCTTTCCCCTCATAAACTTTCAGGAACACGTCCTGCGCAACGTCCTCGGCGGTCTGCCGGTCGCGCAGGAACCGGTACGCCAGGTTGACCACAGCGCCGAGATGCTTGCGGAAGAGCCCGTCGAAGGCGGAGCGGTCGCCCTGCCGGATGCGCTCGATCCGGCTCCAATCCTCATCCTGCTTTGTAACCTGACTGCTCATCTGATCCACTCTTCTCCCCTTTCGACGGAAAGCCCGAAATGCTAAAGAGGGCACACGGAGCGCGCCGACGCGGCGCACACCCGGCGAAGAGGATATCAGATCACACCAAAGGGGCCGGGGCCCTTTTTGCCAAAAAGTGCCACCCCTCTACCCTCCCCTGCACGCCAGGGGTGGCACTTTTCCCCGAAAAGGGCCCCGGCCCTTTTGGCTGTAGGGGACGGAGGTGACGTAACCCATTGGCGGATCAATGGATGCGGGTGACTGTCACTGTGGAAAAGAGGTGTGGTAGACTTTAATCGGAGCGCTCTTTGAAGTGTTCAGCAAGAGCTGAAACGGCAAACTACTCGTAAGGGTGGGACGCAAAGCCACAGGTCCGCGCAGCGGCGGACAGCTGGGCTGCCAAATCTTGCAACAGGCTTGCCCGATGCGGATGGTTTGCTGCGCGCTTCGAAAGGAACTCGAAGATGAAAACCATCCGGACCGTCGGAATCGCCTTGCTGTGCCTCAGTGCGACCACAGCGCCGCTGGGCGCGACAGCCGCCGTGAGTCTCACGGCCGCGCTCGCGCCTCTTTCAAGCCCCCATGCCGTCGCGCACTTTCTCTCGAAAAACTTTACGTTCGGTGAGGACACGCGCCTCTTCGGCGAGCCCGACCACTGGCAGACGCCCGAAGAGTTCTGGGTCCGGGGAGTGGGCGACTGCGAGGATTATGCGCTGCTGGCCCGGCTTGCGCTCGAGCAGCTTGGATACGAAGCCCACGTCGTGAGCTTCTACGGCGCCGACGATCTGGGGCACACCGTGACGATCTTTAGAGACGGCGGCGATTACCGGATTTTGAACGAAGACCGCCTGGAACCGATCCGCGCGGCGTCCCTGGAGGAAGCGCTTTCAACCCTGAATCCGGGATGGACCTGGGCGGCCATCGCCGAGCAGCGTGGCACGCGGGGCTGGATGGTGAGGGAAATCAGGAATCCTGCTTACTCGTTCCTATCGGCGCTCGAGTCCGCCCGCTACGTCGAGCAATTCGCCTAATAGAGATCCTTACTCCTCCTCACAATTCGGGCAGTTATCCCCTCCTCCTTCATCGGGAGGAGGTTCGTTGCCGCCCTCGTCCGGCGGCGGCTGATCCGTGGGCTCGCTCGGGGGAGAGGAAGACGAAGAGCTGGAATCATCCGGCGGCGGAGCGTTAAAGATCGAGTCGGTGTCCAGAAGGGGATCCAAGCCGTCCGGCGGGTCATCATACGCCTTGTCGAAATTGTCATCATACGAGCCGTTGGGGTTGCCGGCCGGGGGCGCGCCGCCCAGTGCGCCCGTGGGTGGAAGCGGACCGCTTGTTCCTCCGCCGAAAAGGTGGGCGAAGAAACGCATGAACGCTTCCAGCCAGCGGGGATCGATGTCCTCAACCATCCAGGGATCCGGCGCCTGCCCCGCCTGCAGCTCAATTTGGTTGCCTTCGGGCACGTCCACCGAAGGCCCCTCGCCCTCCCCCAGCACCTGCACGACAGAAACAGAGCTCGACTCGCCGTCGTCCGGCACGTCGAAGACCGCGGAAGCAAAGGAGCCGTCGGCCGCCACAAAATTCACGAGGTAGAAGGTGCCGCGCACGGCCGCAATGGCCACGGGGGTGGAAACCTTCCAGCGGCTGCCTGCCGGCAGGCGCCTCACCACGTTGTACACGGTGCCGTCCTGTAGGAAAACGTCCACCGGGTCGATCGATCGGATGGCTGCGCGCGTGTTTTCAGGGATATAGATCGCATTGCCGCGGTCGCGGCTGAAACTGACCGCCGCCGCACCATTGCGCTCGGTTAAAATCACGTCTCCCTTGCGAATAATACTGCCGTCTGTCAGGGCCTGCCAGGGCCCCGTGCCATTCGCCGAAACCTTCGCGCTGCCCTTGACTCCGAACGCCGTCGGCCGCCAGGCTCCGCGCCCGCGGGCTTCGCGCAGCTCGCGGGGCCCGAGGACCGCCGGGCCGATCCAGTTCGTGCCGGCCGGCGCCGCCACCTGAAAGCCTGTGGGTGGAAGCACTCCGCCCATGCCGCCGTCGGCCAGGAGCGCGGTGTCCACTGAGGCATCGCGGGCGGAGACGAGGTCAGCTCCCGACGCCTGTGCGGCGAAAAACTGTAGTCCGAGGATGATCAAAACCATTGTACGTCTCACGACCGTCCCTCCCAGCTCGCGATCAGCGCCACGCCGCCCAAGTGCCGATTGTAATCAAACAGGTTGTTCTGATTTTCTCCGTTGATGAACCGGTAGAACCCCCGCAGCGCCAGGCGCTCGCTCAAGCGGTAAGTGAGCGCGGTGTAGACATCCCACACCCTGTCGCGCCGGCGGCTCGTATCGCCCGAACTCACCGATGAAAAGTTGTGATAAAACCCCAGGTCCAGGCCAGTCGAAACGTCCAGATGCAGGCGGTCCTTAAGCGGCGCATGAACTCCGACGCGCGAGGTGGAGCCCACGGCGTCAAAGTTGGTTCCCCGCGTGTGCGAGCTGTTGAACTCCTGGCGGGCGTAAAGGTAGCTGCGAAAGTCCTCGGCATAGACATAGTGCGTGACCCCAACGTCGTTTGTGGCGCCGTCGCGGGAGGTGCGGGCGGGCTCCGAGCCGTCGGGCCCAAAACCGCTGAGGGTGAAGCGGTCGAAGAGCACCGTCTGCGAGCGCGGCGTCAAGCGCGCGTCCGCGCTCAGCGTCCAGCGGTTGGACACCGAAAAAAGGTCGTCGTCCAGAAACCCCATCAGGAAGTCGTAGCGCGCCCCTGCCACGAGGTCGCGCGCACCCCAGCGCAGCCGCTTGCGGGCGTTTAAGCCGAACTCCTCGGAATGGAAGTTGAATTCGTTCAAGCTGTCGTCGTGAAAGCTCTGCCGCGTGGCGTACAAGAGGTCCACCGTCCCGTCCGCCCGGGAGCGGGCGCGGTAGCCGAGATTCAAGTCCATCACCTGACGGCCGGCGCTCTCGTCGCGCGCGCCCGCGAGCGACCCATCGTTGGGCTTGAGGGTGACGTTGGAGTCATACTCGTAGCCGTAGCGGCTCGTGACGCTCCAGGGTTTCAAGTCCGGCGGCAGGGCCACTTCCCGCCCCTCGCCGAAGCGCGCGAGCGCGGTGCGCGCCCAGCCCTCGTAGGGCGTGCCCGTCCCGTTGTCGCGCACCCACTGCCACTCGCGCATCGCGGCGTCCCGGTTGCCGAGGCGCGCATGGGCCTGGCCCAGAAAATAGCGGGTGGGCACATGAGCAGGGTCTTTCGCGAGAAGCCCCTCAAAAATGGCGACCGCTTCCTGCGAGCGGCCCAGGCGGTCGAGGCACATCGCGCGGTAGCGTTCCAGAAGGGAGTCCCCGGAATGTTGCGCCAGCAGCGCTTCGATCTCCCGCACGGCCCCTTCGTAATCCCCGGCCTTGAAGAGGTCGGCGGCGCGGCTGGCAAGAAACTCTTCGGAAGAAACGGCAGTCTCGCTCGGTGCATCAGCCCATGCCGGCACGGAGAGGAGGAGGGCCACCAGGAAAATAGCGGTGCGTTTGCCCATGGAAGGAAGTTAGGGGTTCTGGGCCTCTCGCACTTCCTGCGAAAATCCCTGCTGCGGCTCCGCCGGCCCAGCGGCGGGCGCAGACTCCGAAAGACCCCCGCTCGACAGGCGGGTATCTACGGCGGAATCCTTGGCCGGGCCCTTGGAGCCGGTGGCTTGGCAGCCCGCCATCATGACACCCAGAGCCAAGAGAAGAAGGATGTGCCTGTTCATAGGGGAGACTGGCCTATGGTACCGGGCCAAAAAGCTGGTTACAAGGTTTTTCTAACCGTCGCGTTTAACACCGCTCAGTTTTGATTCAAGGTGAGCGGCCTTGGAATTGGAGGAGGAGGTTACTCCCCCAAGTAGGCGTGCTTGACCGTGGGGTTTCCCAGAAGCTCGCGGCCGGAGCCTTCGAGTTGAATCCGCCCGCTTTCGATGACATAGGCGTGGTCGGCCAGCTCAAGCGCCCGCCAGGCATTTTGCTCGACCAGCAGGAGGGTAATGCCGCGCTTGTTGATGCGCTGAATGAGCGCAAAGACCGCGTCCACCATCTTGGGCGCCAGGCCTAGGCTGGGCTCATCGAGGAGCAGGAGCTTGGGCCGCGCCATCAAAGCGCGCGCCATGGCCAGCATCTGCTGCTCGCCGCCGCTCAAGTTTCCGGCCAGCATCTTCAGCCGGTCCCTGAGCGCGGGAAACAGGGCCAGGAGCTCTTCGCGGTCCTTGGCCAGTTCGCGCGAGCGGGCGCGCGTGTAGGCGCCGAGGTCCAGATTCTCCGCCACCGTGAGGCGGGCAAAAACGCGCCGGCCCTCGGGCGCCTGCGTGATGCCCTCGCGCACGATGGCGTCGGGAGATGCCCGCTCCAGGCGCTTGCCCTCGAAAGCGATCGAGCCGCGCGTGGCCGCCACCAGGCCGGAGAGCGCCATGAGGAACGTGGTCTTGCCGGCCCCGTTCGACCCGATCAGGGAAACAATTTTCCCCGCCGGCACGCGCAGGGAGATTCCTTTTAAGATTTCAATTTTCCCGTAGCCGGCATGCAGGTCGGTGACTTCTAGCATGAGAACGGCCTCCGTGAGGGGGTTCGAGCAACGGCGACGCGAGGGGGTTCCCGACGCGTCGCGGAGGCCTGGACGGCCGGAGCAGCGGAGGGTACAGCGAGCTCCGGCTCAGGACCGAGCCGGGGCGAGCGTCCCCGAGCGCGCCGTTGCTCGGGCCCCCCGGCAGTGGCCTTCATCGTTGGGTCCCCCGGCCGAGGTAGGCCTCGATCACGCGCGGGTTCGCCTGGATTTCCTTCGGCGGCCCCTCGGCGATCTTGCGGCCGTAGTCGAGCACGACCACGTGGTCGCAGATGGGCATGACCACGCGCATGTCGTGCTCAATCAAGAGGATCGTGACGCCGCGCTTTCGGATGGCGCGGATCAGGTCGAGAAGCTCGGCCTTTTCCTTGGGATTCATGCCCGCCGCCGGCTCGTCCAATAATAGAAGAGCAGGCTCACAGGCGAGCGCGCGGGCGATCTCCAGCTTGCGCTGGTAGCCGTAAGGAAGGTTGCGGGCCAGCTCGCTCGACTTGGCCGCGAGCCCAAAAAAATCCAGCAGCCGCGAGGCGCGCTGTGCCGTCCTCTCGTCTTCCAACACCACCCAGCGGGGCCGCGCGAGCGCCCCCCAGAGGCCCGCACGCAACCGCGCATGCTCCCCCACCATCACGTTTTCCAACGCGGTCATCCCCTTAAACAAGCGGATCGTCTGGAAGGTTCGCGCCACTCCCAGGCGCGCGATCTGGGCGGGAGCCATTCCCCGCAGCAAGGTCTGCGAGTCGCCCAACGACAGGATGCCTTCGTCGGGCTGCTCCACGCCCGTCACGCAATTAAAGAGCGTGGTCTTGCCCGCCCCGTTGGGACCGATCAAGCCCACGATCTTCCCGCGCTCGACCTGGAAACTCACCTCCGAGAGGGCCGTGACACCGCCGAAGCGTTTCGTCACGCGCTCGACGGCCAGCGCGACGGTCTCCGTACGGACTCGCTTGGCCTTCACGCCCGCGATCTCCGCTTGGGCCGCCGCGTCGCGGGGAGATGCCGCGACTCGCCCAGAAGTCCCTGCGGCCGGAAGAGCATGATCGCGATCATCGAGGCGCCGAAAAGCAGCATCCGGTAGCGCTCAAAACCGCGCAGGAGTTCCGGCAACAAACTCAGGAGGAGCGCCCCGAGCAGAGCGCCCGCGATGCTCCCCAGGCCGCCCAGCACGACCATGGCGAGCACCATCACAGACACGATGAAGTCGAAACTGTCGGGCGAGACCGTGCCCTGCTTGGCCGCGAAGACGCACCCTGCAAGGCCGGCGATGAAGCCGCCCACGCCGAAGGCGGTGAGCTTGGCCCACATTGGGCTCACCCCCATGCACGTCGCCGCCAGTTCATCCTCGCGCAAAGCCATCCACGCGCGCCCCAGGCGCGAGCGTTCCAGGCGCGCGAGCGCGGCCGCGATGAGCGCCACGAGCGCGAACACCAAAAAATAGTAGGGCTCCGAGCGGACCCCGAAATCGTAACGCACGAACGCGATCGTGGGGTGCGCGATCCCGAGCAAGCCGTTCGGCCCGCCGGTGACGTCATCTAAATTGTTCAGCACAATGCGGACAATCTCGCCCGCCCCGAGGGTCACGATCGCCAGGTAATCGCCGCCGAGCCGCAGCGCCGGGAAGGCCAGCAGCATGCCGAAGCAGGCGGCCAGTAGGGCTGCGAGGGGCAGGCCCAACCAGAAGGGAAGTCCGAGGTGGAGGTTCGCGAGCGCGTAGGCGTATGCGCCGGCCGCGAA
The DNA here is from genome assembly GCA_964587845.1 of uncultured bacterium. GTDB lineage: Bacteria > Omnitrophota > Omnitrophia > Omnitrophales > CAZPNG01 > CAZPNG01. The sequence continues at coordinate 8,243 of CAZPNG010000167.1, forward strand.
GAGCGCCGCGTATCCGAGGTTGAGCATCCCCGCATAGCCCACGATCACCTGCAGGCCGAGCGCCAGCATCATGAAAATGCCGGCTGTGACGAGGACGTCAATGTGGTACGGGTTGCGGTCGATGAAGGGCAGGGCGAAGACGACGATCAGAAGGGCGGCGCGGGCCGGGGGTTTCATACTTTTTTAATCGTGCGCGAGCCCAAGAGACCGGAGGGCCGGGCGAGAAGCAACACGATGAGGATGAAAAACGCGAAGACGTTCTTCCATTCGGAGGCGAGATAGCCCGCGCCGAGCGCCTCTAAAACGCCCAGCAGCACGCCGCCCACCATGGCGCCCGGCACGTTGCCGATGCCGCCGAGCACTGCGGCCGTGAAGGCCTTGAGCCCCGCCAGGTAGCCGTCGTGGAAGTTGATGGTGTTGTAATACAGGCCGAACATCACGCCGCCGGCGCCCGCCAAGACCGACCCCACGGCGAACGTGGCCGCCACAACGCGGCTCACGTCAATGCCCATGAGACTCGCGGCCGCCGCGTCATCCGCGAGCGCCCGCATGGCTTTGCCCAGGCGCGTGCGTTGAATGAACAGGTGAAGAGCGGCCATGAGAACCAGGGAGGCGAGCGCGATCAGGACCTGGAGGTTCGTCACACTGATGGGGCCGCCGGAAATCTTGCGGACTGCAAAGAGGGCCGGGAAACTTTTGTCCGCGGGGCCCGCCACGAGCATCACGGCGTTCTGCAGGACGAAGGAGACGCCGATCGCGGTGATGAGCGGCGCCAGGCGCGGGGAGTGCCGCAGAGGCCGGTAAGCGAAGCGCTCGACGGCGAGGCCCAGGAGGCCCGTGCCCGCCATGGCGGCGAGGAAAACCAGGAGGATGGAAAGGTCCGCGCCCGCGGGGGTCACGCTGACCCCGGCCAGCAGGGTCGTGGCGGCCAGGGCGAGATACGCGCCCACCATGAACACCTCGCCGTGCGCGAAGTTGATCATCTGCAGGACGCCGTAGACGAGGGTGTAGCCCAGGGCGATCAGGGCGTAAATGAACCCGATCGTGAGCCCATTGACCAGCTGTTGCAGAAATACTTCAAGAGAGGTCATTTTTTGGACAGGGACCGTCTCTTAGGCAGGGCTGAGGTAGACGAGCTTGCCGCCTTCGACCTTGAAGACGCCGATGAATTGGTTTTGGTTATCGCCCTTTTCGTCGAAGACAGTCTCTCCGGTGACACCCGGGAAGCTCGGGATCTCGCGCATGGCACGCAGCGTCGCCGCACGGTCTTTGGCGCCCGCTTTACGGATCGCCTCAATCAAAATGTTCGTGGCATCGTAGCCGTAGGCCGACCACTGGCCCAGCTCGCCGAACCGTTCCTCGTAAGCAGCCACGAAGGCCGCCGCGGACGGCACCTTCTTCATGTCTCCGCCCACCATCGTAGCGTACGAGCCCTCGGCAATCTCCGGCGACGCGAGCTCCACGAAGACGCTCGAGGCCAGGCCGTCGCCACCCATGAACAAGGCCGCGATACCGAGCGCGCGCATTTGCCGCACGAGGAGCGCGCCCTCGGGGTAAATGCCCCCAAAGTAGATCAACTCGGGCGCCAGCGGTTTCAACTTGGTGAGAAGCGGCGTAAAATCCTTCTCGCCCTGCGTGATTCCCTCATGGCCCAGCACCTGCAGCCCGAGCTTGCGGGCTTCCTTCTCGAACTCATCGGCGATCCCCTTGCCGTACGTGGTCTTGTCATCGATCACGAAGAGCGTTTTCACGGCCAGCGCGTTGGCGGCGTACTGGGCGCCCTTGGGGCCTTGCACATCGTCGGTCGAGGCGACGCGAAAGAAGGTCTCAAAGCCCTGGCGGGAGATTTCGGGATTGGTCGAGGTGGCCGTGATCTGCACCATGCCCGCTTCGTGGTAGACGGCGGAGGCGGGCTTCGTACAGCTGGAATTGAAGTGGCCCAGGACCGCGATCACGTCGCGATCAGACACAAACCTTTTGGCGACATTCACGGCCTGAGCGGGGTTGTGCTGATCATCGAGCGCAAGCAGCTCGAAGCGGTGACCGACGGGCGCCAAGCCCTTGGCGTTGGCTTGATCAACCGCAAGCTGCGCGCCCTTGAAGGTGCTTAAGCCCAGGTCCGCCTGGTCCCCCGTGAGCGGCGCCGCGAAGCCGATCTTGATGGCCTCCCCCGCCGGCTTGGGAGAACACCCCGCCACGAGGAAGGCGGCGAGCGCGATCAGAGGCATTCTCATGACTTGATCCTCTCGGCGCGGCCGGTGCGCTGGGACTTGTAGACCGCCTCGAGCATCAGGAGCGCCCGCAGGCCGTCCTCGCCGTCGGGGCCGCCTCGCCCGTTCTCGACAAAATCCGCCCACTCGCGCACCCATGTTTTCTCGGGATCGGCAAACTTCCAAGAGCGCACCTTCGGAACCGGTGAGCGCGAGCTCAGGCGTCGTCGCAACATCAACTCAAGTTCCTGCGGACCGTAGGAGCCGCCCAGGCCTTCGACCGTGAGAGCACCCTTTTCGCCGAACACCTCGAAGGAAAACAGATTCTTCCATTGGGTATAACTTGCGTGAAGCTGGGCCACCTGGCCCTGTCGGGTTTTGAAGAGCGCGAACACGTTGTCCTCAAGCGGCCTCATCTTCCAATAATAGGTCGGCGCGTAGCCGAAGCCCTCGGCAAACTCGCCCAGGAACCAGCGGAACAGATCCAGCAGGTGAATGCCCTGATCCATGAGCTGGCCGCCGCCCGCAAGCTCCTGGTCCGCGCGCCACTCTTTTTCGTAACCGGGCCGGCCGCCGTGTCCGTAGCGGCTGCGGATGAAGAAAAGCCGGCCCAGCGCCCCTCGGTCCACGAGCGCCTTGGCGTGCGCGATGGCCGGGGTGTAGCGGTGATTGAATCCCACGCGCAGCCGCACGCGCCGGCGCCGTGCCTCGCGCACGAGCGTTTCAGCTTCGCGCGCGGACATGGCCATGGGCTTTTCGCAGAGCACATGCTTGCCGCGCCGCAACGCCTCCAAGCTCACGGGCGCGAGAAACTTATGGGGCGTGGCCACGATGAGAGCGTCGAGACCGGGCAGGCGCAGCAAATCCTGCCAGCGGCGAAAGGCCTTTGCTTTGCAGGACGCGGCGAGGCGCTCGGCCTGCGCCAACCGGACATCCGCCACGGCAACCAGCCGCGTGCCGCGGAAGGCCGCCACGGCCCGCGCCCGCTTCTCCCCCATCCGCCCCGCGCCGACGATGCCGACGTTCACCAGCTCTTCCCCCGGTCCTTCGCCGTGATGCGCCGCATCGTATAAATGTCTGTCGCCATGATTTCGCTTTTCAAGTCGGCGAACTTCTGCCATTCATCCCACAGCGCGCTCAGCACGCGCCCGGTCAACCCGTCAGACCGGCTCGAAGCCAGAAACACCGCCAGGTCCGCGGCTTTTTCCGGCGGGGTGCCGCCATCCTGCTTTTGCTTGACGATCTTCGCGTAAAAATCGTGGCCCACGGCCTCTTCGCCCGCCGCTAGGGCCTGATCCAGCAACCGCGTGTTGACCGGGCCGGGCGCGATTGCGTTGACATCGATGCCGTACTCTTTGACTTCCTCGGCCACCGTCTCCGTGAAGCGCACCACCGCGGCTTTCGAGGCGCCGTAGGCGCTGAAGCGCGGGAAGGCATTGAGCGCTCCCCCGCCGGAAAAGTTGATGATCTTGCCCGCGCGCGCGCGAATCATGGCCGGCAGCACGGCGCGCGTCATGAGGAAGGTGCCGAAGAGATTAATCTGAATGGCTTCGAGCCACTTCGCGCTGTCGACTTGGGTCACGGGGCCGATGGGCCCGTAGATGCCCGCGTTGTTGACGAGGATGTCAACGCGCCCAAAGGTCTTGAGCGTGGCTGAAACAACTCGCTCGACGTCTTTCTCGCGCGAGACATCACCGGAAAAGACCTCGCAGGCCGCCTGCCCGGCTCCCCCACCTCCGGTCTGTCGACCTTCGGGGACTTGGCAGCCGACCCGCCCTCGGCGGGTACCCCGGCTGCCGGCGCGAAGCTCCGCCTGCGCTCCCTTGAGCTCGGGCTCGCTGCGCGCCACGAGCGCGAGCCGGGCACCC
>CAZPNG010000168.1:0-9239 GCA_964587845.1 uncultured bacterium
TTCCCGCGCGAGTACGACGGCTACAAGCGCACGGTGGACACGGTGCGCACGCGCTACGGCGGCAGCGAAGCGTTCTCCAAACTGGACGAGGATCCGGTTTGGAAGCGAATCTTCGCGGGCTACCCCTTCGGGGTCGATTACCGCGAGGAGCGGGGCCACGCCTATTCCCTTGAGGACCAGAAGCGAACGCTTCGCACCCAGCAGTTCAAGCAGCCGGGCGCTTGCCTTCACTGCCACGCGGGCGGGTTGAAACAAGTCTACGAGAAGGCGGGCGAGGGCGACCTCATGACCGGCTTTGCGAAGGTGAACGCCATGCCGCTCCAAGAGGCCTGGCAGTATGTGGGCCATCCCGTGGCGTGCATCGACTGTCACGATCCCGAGACGATGGACTTGCGGGTCACCCGGCCGGCCTTCTTGAACGGCATCAAAAAGCTCAAGGAGACGGAGGGCATCCCGAATTACGACCCCAACACCATGGCGACGCGCCAGGAAATGCGGACGTTCGTTTGCGGCCAGTGCCATGTGGAGTACTACTTCAAGGGCGAAGGGAAAACCCTCACCTACCCCTGGGACAAGGGTTTGCGGGTGGAGCAGATCGAGGCTTACTATGATGAGGCGGGGCACAAGGACTGGGCGCATGCCGAGACCGGCGCGCCCGTCCTGAAAGCCCAGCACCCGGAGTTTGAGACCTGGAACCAGGGGATCCATGCGCGCAGCGGTGTCGCGTGTGCCGACTGCCACATGCCTTATAAACGTGAAGGCGCGTCGAAGGTCACCGACCACCACATTCGCAGCCCGCTTCTCAACGTGTCTCGTGCGTGCCTGCCTTGCCACGCTTTCTCGGAGCGCGAGATGCTGGACCGCGCGGAGACCATCCAGACGCGCACTCAGCTGCTCCTCGATCGCGCCGAAGCGGCGCTCATCGGCTTAATCGACGAAATCGTCGAGGCCAAGAAACGCGGTGTCCAGCCGGAAGCGCTCGGCCCCGCGCTGCAGCTTCAGCGCAAGGCCCAATGGCGGCTGGATTTCATTTCCGCCGAAAACTCCATGGGGTTCCATGCGCCGCAGGAGGCCGCCCGCATCCTGGCGGAGTCCATCGACTACGCCCGCCAGGGCCAGCTTGCGGCTCGCTCGGCGCCGGGCGGGCCAGCCGCCGCAGCAGCTTCAGTCTGACCCGGCCCCTTTGGTTTGGGGAGCTGTCAGGCGAGCTTCAGGGCTTCGAGGATCAAATGGCGGCCCCGCAAGACGTCATCCGAGAGGATGATGCGGTTCATCCTGCCGTAATCGAGCCCCCCCTTTTTCCTCGTCCGCCGTTCTTTCAGACGGCACTGGAGCGCCAGGATCGGGCGCAGGAGCAGGGCAGGGATTTTGAGGGACTCTTTCTTCAAGTCCGTGTGGACCCCTTCCACATGGAGCCCGTTTTGCTCCAGGAGATACTCCAAATCCTGGTATCGCCAGGGGATGACGTGCATGAACTGCGGGGGGCTGGGGATGGCCTTGGAATACTCCAAGGGCGGCTCGCGGAAGAAATCGAACGCTCCCTCGAACAGGAACCGCAGGCGAGAGCCGATGTTGAGAATGTTGGGCGTGGAGATCGTGAGTCTTCCCGAGGGCTTCAAAACCCGGCTGATTTCCGCAACCACGAAGCCGGGGTTGTAGAGGTGCTCGATCACCTCGAGAAAGATCACGTGGTCAAAGGCGCCTCTCTCGAAAGGCAGGGGCTCGCCCAATGAGCACTCCCGAAAGTCGATCGAGTCGGAGTAGCGGAAGTTTTTCCGGTCCATGTCGCAGGCGGTGACTTGGAACCCCAAATCCGCCAGCCGTTTTGAGTGGGAGCCATCCCCGCAGCCCAAGTCCAGGAGCTTGCCTCTCGGCCGCTCGGAGAGAAGGGAGGTCACTTTCTCGCAGAGGTAATTCAGGCGGCTTTTGTGGGTTGCTGCTCGGGCCGCCGGCGCCGGGGTTTGAACGCTGGATGAGGAGGTCATGAGGTCGTGGGCTTCAAGCTCTCATCTTAGCAGATGCCCTCCGGCAACACAAAAGAAGAAATCCTAAGTCCCGCCACAACCCCCAATTCTGGTAGAATCTTCGCCTCATGACCACTCAGAAGCGAAGAAAAAATGTCCGCAACATCGCCATCGTGGCCCACGTGGACCACGGCAAGACCACGCTGGTCGACGCCCTCCTGAAGCAGTCCGGCGCCTACGACTTCAAGGAAGGCGAGGCCACGGTGATGGATTCCAACCCCCTGGAGAAGGAGCGCGGCATCACCATTTTCTCCAAAAACGCCTCTTTCCTGTACAAGGAAACCCTTTTTAACATCGTCGACACGCCTGGCCACGCCGATTTCGGAAGCGAGGTCGAGCGGATCCTCAAGATGGTGGACGGCGTCCTGCTTTTGGTCGACGGCTTGGATGGCCCCATGCCGCAGACCAAGTTTGTCCTGCGTAAATCCCTGGAGCTTCACCTGAAGCCGATTCTCGTGGTCAACAAGCTCGACCGCACCGCCTCAAGGCCTCATGAAGTGGTCAACATGACGTTCGATCTTTTCTGCGAGCTCAACGCGACGGATGAGCAGCTCGATTTTCCCATTGTCTACGCATCCGCCAAAGAAGGATGGGCGGCGCTGGATCCGGAAGATCCCCACTCGGACATGAAGCCCCTCCTCGACACGATCCTTCACCGGGTGCTGCCTCCGGTGGCGGACCCCGAGCTTCCCTTTCAAATGCTAGTGACCATGCTGGATTACGACTCCTACGTCGGGCGTCTCGCCACCGGGCGCATTTTTCACGGCAAGATCAAGACCGGCGACCCTTTGGCTCTGGTGAAGCGGGACGGAAGCCTGGAATCGGGAAGAGTGACCAAAATCTTGAAATACCGCGGCCTCAAGCGTGTGGAAGTGGAATCCACGGAGGCGGGTGACATCGCCTCGATCGCGGGCATGGAGAACGTTCATGTCGCCGACACCTTGGCGGACCCCAAAGACCCGGTAGCGGTCCCCGCCGTGAAGATCGACGAGCCCACCATTTCCATGAATTTCGCCTGCAATTCCAGCCCCCTGGCCGGCAGGGACGGGGGGCGCTTTTTAACCTCGCGGCACATTCGCGAGCGGCTTTTTCACGAGGCGATGGTGAACGTGGGCATCCGCGTGGAGGAGGTGGCGGGGGAGGAACGGTTCAAGGTTTCCGGCCGCGGCGAGTTGCACCTTTCGATCCTGATCGAAATCATGCGCCGGGAAGGCTACGAGTTGGAAGTCTCCATGCCGGAGGTTATTTTTAAGGAGGAGGGGGGCGAAAAGCTCGAGCCCGTGGAAGAGGTGGCGATCGAGGTCGCTCCGGGCTATCAGGGGTCGGTGATCGAGGCGCTCGGCTCGCGCAGGGCTGAAATGAAAAACATGGCCCCCAGCGCGGTCGGGACGATCCGCATGGAGTTTCTCATTCCTTCGCGCTGCCTCCTGGGGTTTCGAAGCGAACTCCTCATGATGACCCGGGGCACGGGCGTCATGTGCCAGAACTTTTACGATTATCAGAAGTTTAAGGGGGAGATTCCGGCCCGCCAAAAGGGCGTGATGATTTCGCAAAACCCGGGGAAAGCGGTGGCCTATGCGCTTTGGGGCCTTCAGGACCGGGGCGAGATTTTTGTCCGGCCCGGAGACGAGCTCTACGAGGGCATGATTGTGGGTGTGAACAACAAGGGGCACGACATGGTGGTGAACGCGATCCGCGAAAAAAAGCTCAGCAACATGCGGGCCTCCGGCTCCGATGAAGCGATTCAGCTCACCCCTCCCCGAGACATGACGATGGAGTTCGCACTCGAGTTCATCCACAAAGACGAGCTCGTTGAAATCACCCCTAAAAACATCCGCCTTCGCAAGCGCTACCTGACCGAAAACCTCCGCAAGTCGAGTGCCCGCGCGAAATCTTAGGGGTTTGCGGGCCCGCTCGGCCGGTGCGTGGTATAATTTCGCCTTTGAACGGGCGAGTCCCTTTTGGGGGATGGTGTCCCGCTAAAAAGATGCGGGACTGGCCGCAACCGTTAGTAGGCAGCAGAATAATTACGGCCAATCAAAGTTTTCAGCTTGCAACGTTGGGGGATGGTGTAACGGTAGCACAGCAGACTCTGGATCTGTTAGTCTAGGTTCGAATCCTAGTCCCCCAGCACTTGTTTTCGCAGTCCTGCGAAAACAAGTGCAGTCCTTGCTTCCGACTGTCGTGTCGGAAGCAAGGGCAGCCAGCTCGGCAAACCCGGTTCTCGGCGAAACCGCACCTTTCGTCCTGGAAGGTCGTGAGGGGGCCGCGCGTCAGATTCGGCCCTCCAAGCCGAATCCGACGCGCTCATCGCCTCGAACCGGGTTCGCCTCGCTCTTCCCCCGCCTCGGGGACTAGGATTCGAAGGGAGAGGCAGCCTGGATGAAGATCATCAAAGATAAACTCACCCTTGAAGAATTGAAACAGATGGCCGCTGGCAGGTTCGGGGAGATGGTGAAGGCGGTTGTCGATGTCGACCGGGGTCTCATGGCCCTGGATGCTGAACTTCATTCCGACCTTGAAGCGCTGCTGATGGAGGACGGTTCCCGGCAGAAGAGTCTGTGGGGAATCAACCTTTACCCTGATGCGAAAAAAGAGGAATTCATCGAGTTCGACTCCATGATCAACGTGCGTCCTTCCACGGGCAACAGAAGCCGGGGCGTGGAGAAGGAAGAGATTCGCAATAAGATTGTTGAAATCGTAACAGACAGACTTCAATGACGCACCCTCAGCATCAAGGCCTGGCTCAGGGACGCTGGAAGCAGATGAGCTTTCTCGAGCAAATGGCAAACATCGGAAGCGATGTCGAGCGCGCGATCAACTGGCGGGCCAAGAAGAACGAGGCGTTTTCCCAAAAAGCTTTCGAACGCGCTCTGGAACTTTTAGATTTGAGTTTGGAAAGCGCTGAAAGCTATCCACGGCGCAGGGAACTTGCCCGCGTACGGGAATTGTGGGTCGATTACTTTTTGGGAGAGAACCAGTACGCGACGACGGACGCGCTGTGGAGAAAGTATTTCTACCATTTCACCTTTGCCGCACGCAGGAATCATTAGATCCTGTTGAAGTCAGGCGGGTGTGATAGAATCCTCCTTTAATGGAAACCCTCTGGCAGGTCCTTCATAACCTGGTGGGCAAGGACATACAGATCAAGACCCTTCAGGGTGAGGTGATCGCCGGGCGGCTCGCGTCGGTGGGCGAGGATGTCCTCAAGCTCGAAGGGCCGATGAGCGAGCGGTTCGTCCCATTCCATGCCATTCTTTACGTCAACTCCATGTAAGCACGGGTGGCGGAACCGGCAGACGCGCATGTTTGAGGGGCATGTGGGGCAACCCGTGGGGGTTCGAGTCCCCCCCCGTGCACGAATTCTCGCAGCCGAGCCGTGCCAGGCTTCTCTGTTTGGGTGCCAGGTCTCTCCCTTCTTGAGGCCGAAATCCGACGAGACCTGGCACCCTGTCGTATGAACACTCAGATTTTTCGCGAATACGATATTCGAGGCATTGCCGACCGCGACCTCACGGACTCCGTGGCGCGCGACCTAGGCGCTGCGTTCGGAACGCTTGTGTCCAAGGCCGGCGGCGCCCAGACGGTGTCCGTGAGCCGCGACTGCCGTATCAGTTCGGACCGTCTCTTTGAGGCGCTTTCGCAGGGGATCTTGTCTACGGGCATCGGCGTCACCGACCTGGGCGTCATCCCCACGCCGCTCATGTATTTCTCGCTGCACCGCCTGAAGGTGGGCGGCGGCATCCAGATCACCGGCAGCCACAATCCGCCTGAGCACAATGGTTTCAAACTGTGCAAAGGGCAGGGCACGCTCTACGGCGCCGCCATCCAAGAGCTTCGCCGCGCGATTGAGCAACGCGCTTTTGTGGCCGGTCAGGGAAGCCGGTCCTCCTCCGACATCGTCACGGATTACAAAACTTACATCCTTTCCCACTTCAAGATGGCCCGGCGCCTGAAGGTTGTGATCGACGCGGGCAACGGCATGGGCGGCATGGTGGCGCCCGAATTGTTTCAGACCTTGGGCGTCGAGACGATCCCGCAGTTTTGCGAGGTGGACGGGCGGTTCCCGAACCATCATCCGGACCCGACCGTCGTGGAAAACTTGAAGCCCCTGCAGGAGCGCGTCTTAAAAGAGCGCGCGGATCTAGGCGTGGCGTATGACGGCGACGCAGACCGGGTGGGAATTGTAGATGACCGTGGCGAGATCCTCTGGGCCGATCGCCTTCTGATCCTCCTGGCGCGCGACATCTTAAAAGAACGGCGGGGCGCGGCGTTCATCGCCGACGTCAAGTGCAGCAATCTGCTCTTCGAGGACGTGGCGCGCCACGGCGGGCGCCCCATCCTGTGGAAGACCGGCCATTCGCTCATCAAAGCCAAGATGAAAGAGGAGCGCGCCGTCCTAGGCGGGGAGATGAGCGGGCACCTTTTTTTCAGCGACCGGTACTTCGGGTTTGACGACGCCATTTATGCCTCCCTTCGCGTCGTGGAACTGGTGGCCAAGGCCGGGGTCAAACTGTCCGAACTCTCGCGCGACATTCCCGCCACGTTCAGTACCCCCGAGATCCGCGTCGAGTGCCCGGAGGAAAAAAAGTTCGAGATCGTGAAGCGCGCCGTGGATGATTTCCGAAAAAAGTACAAGGTGAACGACATCGACGGCGTGCGCATCGATTTCCCGGACGGCTGGGGCCTGTTGCGCGCCTCCAACACCCAGCCGGTGCTCGTGATGCGCTTTGAGGCGCGCACCCAGGCGCGCCTGGCCGAGATCCGCTCGCTCGTCGAGAGCAAGGTGAGCGAACTCGCCGCGAGGGTCTGATGCGCTGGGCGATCGTGATGGCGGGAGGCCAGGGCACCCGCTTCTGGCCTCTCAGCAGGCGCCAGCTTCCCAAACATCTTCTCCCTTTTTCGGCCGGCCGCACGCTTTTTAAAGAGACGCTGCGCCGCCTGCCCCTCTGGCTTCCGCGCGAACGTACGGTCGTGGTGACGACCTCCGGTCAGACGGCCCTGCTGCGCCGGCAGGCCGGCAGGCGGTGCCCCAAGATTTTGATCGAGCCCGCTGGCCGCAACACGGCGGCCGCCGTGGCGTACGCGGCCCTTTGGATTGCGCGCCGCGACCCGCAAGCCACGGTCGTGGCCTTGCCGGCCGATCACGCCGTGCGCCGTCCGGGAGCATTTCGCAGCGCGCTCGGCCGCGTCTGTGAGGCGGTGGAGAAAACCGGCTGCTCAGGCACGCTCGCGATCAAGCCGGACCGCCCGGACACCGGCTTCGGATACCTGGAGCGGGGCGAACTCCTCGGGTTGCGGCGCGGCGCCGCGCGCGTGTTCCGGCTTAAGCGCTTCGTGGAGAAGCCTTCTCTCACTCGCGCGCGAAGTTACCTGGCAACCGGGCGCTTTTACTGGAACAGCGGAATCTTCATCTGGAAGCTGCCGCGCTTGCTGGCTGCGCTGCGCCGAAAACTGCCGCGCGTCTTTCTTCCCCTTGAGCACGCCCTGTCCCGTGGCACCGGCTCGGCCCTCCGGCGGGCCTACGAAAGAGTCCCCAGCGTTTCAATCGACAAGGGCTTGATGGAGCGCGAGCGCGACATTGTCTCCGCCCACGGCGAGTTCGGCTGGTCGGACCTCGGCACCTGGGAATCCCTGGCGGATTTCTGGGCCAAGGATGCGCGGGGCACCCGCTCGAGCGGGGAGGTGGTGGCCATCGACGCCTCGCGCAACATCTTGCAGAGCTCCCCGGGGGGCCTAGTGGCCGTTCTGGGGGTCTCGGACCTCATCGTGGTGCGCACGGACAAAGCCGTGCTCGTGATCCCCCGCAGTGAAACACAGCGCGTGCGTGAGGTGGTGGCGGCCTTGACCCGGGGCGGCGGCGCCCGCCATCTTTAAGCCATGACCACCGTCCAGGCCGCGATGTTGGGATTGCTGCAGGGCCTCACGGAGTTCCTGCCGGTTTCCAGTTCCGGCCATCTCCTCATGCTCCATCATTTCTTCGGGATGCGCGAACCGGAACTCTTCTTCGACCTGGTGCTCCACATGGGCACGCTTGTGGCTTGCGTGCTGTACTTTTGGAGAGACCTGCTCCTCCTCGTGATGGACGTGGCCGTGGGCGCCACGGACCTGATTCGGGGCGTGCGCTTGCGCGACATGTTGGTGGTGCGGCCCTACTGCCGGCTGGCTCTCCTGATCGCCGTGAGCCTGGTGCCCACCGGGCTTGCGGGGGTCCTGCTGGGCGACTTTTTCGAGAAAACTTTCAGCCTCGTGCGTTTCAACGGGGTGTGCCTGGTCCTGAACGGCGTGCTTCTGTACTCGATTTCCTTCGCTCGCTCGGAGCGGCGGCGCGCCCTAGAAACCCGGTGGCGCGATGCCTTCGCGATCGGTGTCGCGCAGGCCGTTTCGATTCTGCCGGGCATCTCCCGTTCAGGCGCGACGATTGCGGCAGCCCGTTTCAGTGGCTGTGAGCCCGAGTTCGCCGCCCAGTATTCCTTCCTGCTCTCCATTCCCACGATTCTGCTCGCCTTCGGGGTTAAGGCCCTCCAGGCGGCATCCGGGCAGGTGAGCATGCATCCCATGCCGGTCTATGCGGCCGGCTTTATCGTGAGCTTCGTCGTGGGCCTGGCATCCCTTTGGCTCCTATTCGGCATCGTGCGCGCCGGAAAACTTCACTGGTTCGCGCCCTACTCCGTCGCCGTCGGCCTCGCCGCCATCGTCTTTGCTTAGGACTTTAGTTCTGCAGATTTCGATGGAGGGGATTGACCCTCTCCCTCGGAAGAGGGAGAGGGTAGGGGTGAGGGTGATCGGTGAGAGATAAGCGAAAGGTCCATTTTGCTCGTCATCTGAGGAAGGACGCAACCGATGTGGAACATAAGCTTTGGCATGCCTTGAGGAATCGTGTTCTGAGCAATGTGAAATTCCGCAGGCAATATGTGATCGGCCCCTATATCGCCGATTTTTGCTCTGTGGAAAAGAAGTTGGTGGTTGAACTGGATGGGGGAGGACATGCTGAAAGAGGTTATGGCGAGAATGATCGCAAACGGACAGAGTTTCTTAATGCAAAGGGATACCGAGTGTTAAGATTCTGGGACAACGAAGTTTTGCAAGATAAAGAAGGGGTGTTGAATGTCATATGGGATGCGTTGAATAACCCTCACCCTAACCCTCTCCCTTCAAAGGGAGAGGGGACATGAAATTTGCAGAACTCAAGTTAGGAGTCGCCATGCTGCCCCG
>CAZPNG010000169.1:0-2637 GCA_964587845.1 uncultured bacterium
CGATTCTCAATGCAGGGGTGGCACTTTTTGCCCAAAAGGGGTCTGACCCCTTTGGTTTTGGCTGATCTTGGGCTAAAATACAAGGGGAAGGAGGCCTGCGTGGCTGCGGCGGTTGAGCTGAGAGACGTTCCCCTTTTCAAAGGGCTGCCCCGGAAAGACCTGGAGTCCGTCCAATCCAGTCTCACGGAGAAGTCATTTGCCAAGGGAGATGTCCTCTTTTTTGAGGGCAAGTGCTGCGAGCGCGTCTTCATCGTTCGCTCAGGCCGTGTGAAGCTCTTCCGCACCGCCTCGTCCGGCCGCGAGCAGATCCTGGAAACGCTGGGGCCGGGAGACACCTGTGCCTGCAACCCGGGCCAGGCTGTGTGGTTCTGCAGCACCTCCGCCCAAGCGCTCACGCCCTGCAGCGTTTGGAGCCTGCCCCGCAACGAGTACGTGAAGCTTTTGGAGTCCAGCTCTACAGTTGCCCACACCCTGAACCGCTTGTTCGCTGAGCGGCTTCGCCGCATGAACGCCCTCATCGAAGAGGTTTCCCTGAAGGACGCCAAACAGCGGCTGGTCAAGTTCCTGCTCGACATGCTGGCCGAGAAGCGTCCCCAGGCCGCCGAGACGGGCGTGCTTTACATCCCGTACACCCGTGAGGAGGTTGCCCAGCGCATCGGCACCGCCCGGGAGACGGTGGCGCGCCATCTCTACCAGCTCAAGCGCGCCAAGTTAATCGACATCAAGCCCAGCCAGATCATCATCCTCAACAAGCCAGGCCTCGAACACCTCCTCGCCTAAGCTGCCGGGCTGTGACGTACGTCACTGACCGTTCCCCTCGGGGGGTCTATCCTTTCATAAGAAAGGAGGGGAAGGCCGTGAAGACAGGACAACAATCAGGCGATGCTCTCGCAGTCCTCAAAGCAAGCGATGCTGAAGCTCTCCGAAAGGTGGAGCATCTTGATCGGGCGCTGACCCGCCTTCATTATGAGGGCAAGGCCATGGTGGGCCGCAACGTCAACGAGGCGCGAGAGGTGCTGCTGTTTTTCACCTCCGAGCTGGCCGAGCATGTGGAGTTGGAGGACAAGGTCCTGTTTCCCTTCCTGGAGATGTATTTGCCCAAACTGGGAACCTTGATCAGCCTGCTGCGCTCCGAGCACGAGGATTTTCGCAGGAGCGTCCAGCAGTTCGAGTTGGCACTTCTGGACCTGACCACGGAGCGCCGTGACGCGAGGCAGCCCGGGGTGCTGGAGCAAGTCAGGGATGCCGGGCTTTACCTCGTGTATCTCCTGCGCAATCACGTGCATGTGGAGCAGGAGGGAATCTACAAGGTGGTGGAACGCGTTCTTCGCCGGGATGAAAAGCAAGAGCTGGCGCGGCGCCTCGCGCAGGGCGTGCGGGAACCGGCCCGGGGGGCTGCCTGATGGTCACAAAGGATGAGCTGATCCACATGATCGAAGACGCGCTCTCCTTTGAGGAGAAATCTGTCCCGCTTCTCTATGACAAGTGCGAAGTCGTTTTTCGCGAGATGAAGCGCACCGAACTGATCGAGGACGATCAGCGCAAGATGCGCCGCATGCTGCACCATCTGGTATCGGATACGCGGGAGCACCGCGTGGCGCTGGAGGGTCTGCTGCGTCAGGTGCAGGAGAGCGCGCGACATGAGTTCTAGAGCGAAATTGCGGGAACTGTTGGAGTACATTCGGGCGGCTGAGGAGCAGGCCCACGGGCTCTACGGCGCTTACCTCGTGCGTGTCGAGGAGCCCGGCGTGGTGCAGGAGTTCACGCGGATCCGCACCGAGGAGGCTGGGCACGTTCAGATTGCCGAGGAGTTGCTGAAGCTCCTCGCGAAATACGAGACGGTGCGCTTGAGTGCGCTGCCTTCGGCCCGTGCGGGCTTTCCCGTTCTGGGCTGGTACGCGCTGGCGGGCGTCGTCCTGGGATTGGGTGCGCCGGTGGGCAGCGTGGTTGCCCGATTCATCTCCGCACACGGCAGGGCGGTGATGAGCTGGCTCGGCTCCGAGCTGGCGGCGCACCGCTGGCATTATCTGTACATGACCCTCGGCACCGTGGCGGCCTTTACGGCGTCCGCGCTGGCCGTGGGGCTCATCCATGAACGCCTGCGCGCGCGGGCCCGGGATTTGACCGTGCGCGCGCGCGTTCTGGAAGACCTGTCGGCGAAGGATCCCCTGACGGGCCTTTACAATTTCGGCTACGTCCAGGAGCGTCTCAAGATTGAGTCCGAGCGGGCCCAGCGGTTCCAGACGCCGCTGTCCTGCCTCATCCTGGACGTTGACAATCTCAAGGCGGTGAATGACCGCCATGGCCACCCGGCCGGAGATGAAGTCCTGCGCCAGGTGGCGGGTCTCCTAACGAGTGAGCTGCGCCTCATTGATACCGCGACACGCTACGGGGGGGACGAGTTTCTGATGATTTTGCCGGTCACGCCCCAGGTGGGAGCGCGCGCGGCGGCGGAGCGAATCTGCAAGAAAGCTCGAGAGCTCCAGATCGCTCATCGCGGGCAGGTCCTGAACGTCACGGTGAGCGTCGGCGTGGGCACCTATCCCACTCCTGACGTACAGGACGCGGAGGCCCTTGTGGAAGCCGCGGATACCGCGCTCTATGAAGCCAAGCGCCTGGGGCGTGACCGCTCAGCTT
>CAZPNG010000170.1:0-4296 GCA_964587845.1 uncultured bacterium
TGGGCCGAGAAGCCCCAGGTCCTCGCGCGCAACCTGCTGGCCATCGCACGGCAGATTCTTGGGGCGAGAGGAATGCTGAAGTTGAGGGGCGTCGAGCTGCTGCTCGAAGCCCGGCGGATCGCCTTGACCCTTCCGGAGCCCCGCGCGAGGGTGGCCTCGCTCATGGAGGTTTTTCTCCTCCAGCGCACTCACGATCTGCCGGGCATCCCGGAGACTCGAACGGCCCTGCAAGAAGCGGCCGGGCAAATGCCCCGGGAGGGCCAGGGGGAATTGTTCGAGACGGGCCGCGACCTTTCTCTTCTGAGCGCCAAGCTGGGTGAGTTCGAGGGCGCTCTCGCCGGCGCATCGGGGCTCGCCTCGCATGACACGAAGATGGCTGCCCAGGTCTACCAGGCGATTTCAGCCGAGATGGCGAAGCGCGGCCAATTCGTGCGCGCTGAAGGCGTGGCCCGCAGGATTCCGCGCGACCGGCCGCTCGAGCGTTTCTTGGCGCTTCAGCACGTCCACACGCTGCGCTGGGAGCGTTTCCTCGCCCGTCACGAGCCGTTCGGCGAGGGGGAGGTTTTGCCTGCCCTGGCCGAGGTCGAGAAACTTGAATGGGACGATCTTTCCCGGCGCGAGCTGAGGGTGATGCTCTTAAACTCCGGCCGCTTGGTTGCAGACGATGGTTCGGCGAGCGGTCCGGAAGACCTCGGATTCGATCTTCTCAAAGAATCTCGGGGCATTCTCGACGCTTCCAACGCATGGCCGGTTTATTTGCTCGGGCGAGAGACCCGGGTGGTCGGCGACGCTTACCCCCGCACCTGCCTTCAAATCTATGCTGCCGACCCTTCTGAACGCTGGCGTCAGCGCCTCGAGGTGATGGATGGCGCGGGGTTTTTCAAGGAAGGTGACCTTCCGTACCGTTATCAGCGCGCCATAGCCGACCACCGGGCCCTGTGGGGCGGCGTGGTCTATGAAGTGAGCGACCGCCATCATCCTTACCCGAAGGTCAATGTCGTGTGGGGCGTGCAGCCAGGCAGTGCCGAGACATGGGATCTTCCCGTCTTGGGATGGGACGTCCCCATGGAATCCGGTGTCGTCATTGCGCCGGGCCTCGTCTTCAGCCAATTCGGCGGGCCGGAGGGCCCCGCCCCGGAGCGCTTCCTGTACGCTCTGCCGATCTTCCCCGCAACCCTCCCGACTCTCAATGCGGACCTGCGCGTGCTCGGTTTCTCAAGGGACTTTTCGCGCATTTACTACCTCTCGCACGAGCAGGTGATTCACAGCGTCACGCTCTACCCGGAACTTTCTCGGAAAATTCTGGAGGCCCTCGACGACATCCTGAATAGTCTCGCGGAGCAGATGCAGGAGCTGACCTCCACCTTGGAAGAGGTTGCTCCGGACGAGCGCGCGGGCCACGTCTTCATTGTGACGGACCGCACGGGGCATGCCTACGGTGTCTCGGGGGCCGGATTTCCCTGGATGGCGCAGCTCCTCGGCCATATCCGCGCGGCGCGCGAAGGCGGTCGATACAATACCGCGCTGGCGCTCGCCTCCCTCATCGGCGGCGCGCGCTGGGCCGGGCACGAGAAGGATATTCAAGAAGAGCTCCCGACGATTCTCGGCGGCCTTGCTCTCAGGCAGTCCTCCGCGCGCGCTTCAAAGCGCGGTCATCACCGGGAGCTCACCGATTTGACGCGCGAGGAGATGGAGAAGCTGGGCGATTTCGTGAAAGATCATTTTGACTCCATTGAGGTGATCCCCCAGGGCATGCAGATCACGTTTCCCAATCCCGGCCGCGTCCTCGTAAGGGCCCGCGCGCGAGTGGGGCATCGATCTACGCGCCGGTCGGAGTACTATCAAAAAGCCGCTCAGCTCTTGCGGCTCGCTTTGCAAGCCGAATTGCGGTTTGGGTCCAAAGATCATTTCTACGTCTCGCGCCGCGTCAACGTGCGCAGGGTTGGGAACCGGCGCAACGAGCTCATGTACACCCTGGCCCTGGAGCGGGTGCCGTTCCTCGCGTACGATCCGAAGTGGAACTTTCCTGATCGTGGCGCGGTGGGCATCGTGGGACTGCAGCAGGAGGAGGTCGCTCGGATGCTTGCAGCCGTTGGCCTCGATTCGGCTGAGCACAAAAACTGGCAGCTTTCGCGCGAGCAGAACACCCGCGGCGCTCTTCCCGGCGATTCCTACGATCTCGTGGCTTTCGGGCTGCCCCGGCTGCGCAACCGCCTGGCCCAGTTTGCCCACCTCCTGGAGGAGCTCTACGGGCCGTTTTATTCCGGCGGCCTGTCCACGCCCACCATGAGCGGGCCCGATTCGGGCATCCAAGACACGCTGGCGCAAGCTGCGCTCTTCGATGCGCCCCTCGGCCACGATCGCCTCGTCCTGTCAATCAACTGGGACGGCGATGCGCCCCGCCACTCCGCGGGCCGCGTCGAGCCGCTCACTCAGGAGGCATTTCTTCGCGAACTCGCGCCGCTCGAGCGGGAGTTTGGTGAGGTCCTGGCGATGTTCGCTGAACTGGATCCGGACACTCCGGAGGGGGAGCTGCCTGATTTAACGATCCATTTTCCTGTTCCACTCGAGGAAATGCCGCGTTTTCAGGCGCCGAACCCGGACGGCCTGGTCGTCGTGGTCGAGGCGCCGCGCTCGAGGGCGGATCAGGTGTACAGGTGGCTCCTCGAGCTGGGCCGCCGCTTTGAGGAAAACTACGGTTCCGATGAGAGGTTTTACGTGACGGCAGCAGTCTATCGGTCGCCGCCGCCTAGCGGTTCCGTCGATCAATTTCAACTCGTTGTGCTCTCCACCTTGAAGCCGGAGCACGGGCCGAGATTGAAAGCGCGGCCGGCCGCGCGCGAGCTTGTGACGGCCGCTCGCAAGGGGCTCAAGCGCTCCACGCTCGTGCGGCTGCTTTCGACCGTGGGACTTGGGAGGGCCGAGCTTCAGAGATCACCCGAAGACATCATCCGCACGCAGGGGGTGAATCATGAGGTGGTCATCCCCGCTCACTCGAAGATGACAAAGAGCGCACACGACACTCTCGCCCGCACGCGTCTCGCGGCCCTGGCCCGCTACCTCGAGACAGCCACGGGCGGCGCGTACAATGCTGTTCTGGAGCCCCCCGAGATTAAACTTCTTGAAGGGGACCCGCTCGTCGCCAATGACACGCGTATCGTTCTCAAGATCACCCGGCGGGAGGAGCCCGGACCAGCCCGCGCCTCGGCCGCGCGCGCGCTGCTGACTCGCGAGACATTGTATGCCGCCCTGCGCAAGCCGTTGATCGAAAGGAAACCGGTCCTGAGTGGCAGGGCCGGCCGGAATGTCATGGGCTTCTTTGCCAAGTATCCCAGCTCGCAGGTTCTGGAGGACCCGTCACCTGCAGAGCTCGTCAAGCTCGGGATCGTGGGCCCCGTGGATGAGACCCAGCATCGGATGCTCGTGACCCTGTTGGTTTCCACTGTCGATGAGGCCACGCAGGCGGCCGATGACCTCGGGACCCTGGGCGATTTCATCACGAGTGCGACATTCAGGTCGGGAGCTTATGCTCACTACGAATTCAGCGTGGCGATCGATCCGGTCTCGGGGCAAAAAAAGCGGGTGAGTCTCAAGCTCTACGGCCCCCGGCAAGCGCCCGCCCGCGTCGAACCCCAGCAGCTTCTCGATGGAATCGCCGAATACCTGGGAGAGCTGCAGCGGCTTGGCATCGTGCTCAACGCCGGCTCCGTGCGGGTGCTTTCAGGGCGGCTGCCGAGCCCCGAGGGCCCGTACCCGAGCGTACATCTCACCTTTGAAGCGCCTCTGGAACGGCGGGCTGAGGTCGAACGCATCCTTGAGACGATGGGCAGGCACGTGGAACGCGCGTTTGAGCCGTATCGCACGCGGCTCGCAGGGCCCCAGCTGGTTGAGGCCGGCGGCCGCTGGCAGCTCTCATACACCGTGGCCTTCATGAGCCGGGCGAGAATCGGCGCCTTGTCCGAGCACGACTTGAATACTTTGATGCAGGCTCTGGGGTTCGGCTCGGATTTCCGGAATTACAACTCGCAGCGGCTCACGCGCGGCAGGCGCTTGTGGGGCTTTGAACTGCGGGCGACAGGCCAATCGCCTGAGGCCGATCAACCTCTGGTGAGCGCCATGAACACCCTGGCTCGAGAAATTGTAGCCCGCGGCGATAATCTCGGTACGACGACCTCGGCTGTGAGCTCCTCGAAGGGCACGAATTACATCCTCATGGTGCGCCCGCAGCCCCGGGCTGAGTCCGGCACGCCGGTGACTGAGCGGCGGTTGGAGTATCTCCTTGGGAAAAACGATGAC
>CAZPNG010000171.1:0-5612 GCA_964587845.1 uncultured bacterium
CACATCCCCGGCGTGGGCATTGCGATCATGGTGGCGAGCACCCTGCACGCGATCGCCACGGGCAATCTCCTGCCGGCCTCGGTGAAGACCGTCTGCGTGGACATCAACCCGGCGGTGGTGACCAAGCTGACGGACCGCGGGACCTTCCAGAGCGTGGGGCTCGTCACCGACTCGGAGTCCTTCCTGCGTGAGCTCTCGCGCTCGCTCCACAGCCGCCGTTAAGCAGCGCCCCCGGTTCCTTCTCTGCCCGCCCAAGCACTTCCGCGTGGCCTACGAGATCAACCCCTGGATGCGGCTCAGTCGCCAGCCCCGCTCATCGCGCGCGCGGGCCCAATGGGAGACCTTGGTGCAGACGCTCAAGCGCCTGGGGGCCCGGGTGAGTCTCCTCGAGCCGAGCCCGATCTGCCCCGATCTCGTGTTCACCGCCAATGCAGGCCTCGCGCGCGGCAAGCTGTTCATCCCCAGCCGCTTTCGTTTTCCCGAGCGAAGGGCGGAGGAGCCGGTCTACCGGCGCTTCTTCAGATCGCGGGGCTACCGGATTGCCGATCTGCCCGAGCATTCTTTTTTTGAAGGGGAGGGGGACGCTCTCCTCGTGGGGGAGAGGATTTTCCTGGGCTACCGGTTTCGCTCCGAAATCCGCGCGCACCAGGCGCTCGCCCGCATTCTCAGGGTGGAAGTGCTTTCCCTCGAGCTCGCGGACCGGCGCTTCTATCATCTCGACACCTGCCTTCTGCCGCTCGGCCCAAAGACCGTGCTCTACTACCCCGGAGCGTTCGACGCCTACGGGCGGCGGGTGATTCGCGCGCTGATCGAGGACCCTCTTGCCGTGTCGCGCGCCGAGGCGCTGAAGTTCGTATGCAACGGGATTGCCGTGGGACGGGACGTGGTGCTGAATGAGGGCTTGAGCCGGGCCATGCGGCGCGCCCTTGAGCGCCGCGGCTTTCGGCTTCACGAGCTGGATTTATCGGAGTTTCACAAGTCGGGCGGGTCGGCGAAGTGCCTGGTCCTGCGGTTGTAATCTGAGATTGCTTCGGCCGCTTCGGTGCTTGGCCTCGCAATGACCGCTTGCCGTCATTGCGAGGAGGCCGTCAGGCCGACGAAGCAATCTCAGCGGAGACGAAGGGGCCGGGTCCAAAGCCTGGACCCGGCCCCAGTTTGGGTTTAAACCAACGCCATCTTGTCGATTTCTTTGGTGCGGATTCGCACGGCGCTCTTGGCGTCGTAAACGAAGATCTTGCCGTCGCCGACAGATCCCGTGGACGCGCCCCGGATGATCGCTTGCAGAATCTTGTCCACGTCGCCTTCCTCCGCCACAATCTCCAGCTTGTTCTTCGGGACCAGGTCCACGCGGTAGCTGTCGCCGCGCCAGGTCTGCGTGATGCCGCGCTGCTTGCCGTGCCCGACGATCTCGGTGATCATCAGGCCCGGATAGCCCGCGCGCTCAAGCTCCGCGCGTACCGCCTCCAGCCGCTCGGGCCGGATGATGGCCTCGATTTTCTGGAGCGGTGAGCCGCCCTTGGACAGGTTGCGGACGGCCGGACTCGCCGCAGCCGACTCGGAGGATGCCGAGCCGCCGTTGCCGGTTTCCACACCGCGGTAAATATCCTGACGGCGCATCAGGAAGTCGGGATAGGCCGAGTTGCCGTGCTCGCCGATGTCGAGGCCTTCCACCTCTTCGGCAAGGCTGACGCGCAGGCCGATCGTGTACTTGATGGCCAGCCAGAAAACCGCTGAAACCACAAAGGTGAAGGCGCCCACCAGGCCCACGCCTTTTAACTGGGCCAGCAGGAGCGTCGTCCCGCCGCCGAACAACAAGCCGTTTCCGGTGGTGTTCGGGCTCACCCAGTCCTGGGCGAAGAGGCCGACGCAGATCGTGCCCAGCACGCCGTTTCCGAGGTGGACCGCCAAAGCGCCCACCGGGTCATCACAGTGCAGCCGGTCGAACATGAGAACGGCGAACACGACCCAGATGCCGGCGATCACGCCGATGAGCGCGGCGCTTCCCACGCTCACGAACGCGCAGGGCGCGGTGATGGCCACCAATCCTGCCAAGCAGCCGTTGATCGTCATGCCCAGGTCCGGTTTCTTGAGGAACAGCCAGGCCGTGGCCGTGGAAGCCAGCAGGCCCATGGCTGCAGCCATGTTGGTGGTGAGCACGATGTGAGAAATCAGCCGCGGATCGGCGGCCATCGTGCTGCCGGGGTTAAATCCGAACCAGCCCAACCACAGCACCATGACGCCGATGAAGGCGGAGGTCAAGCTGTGGCCCGGGATGGCGTTGGCACTGCCGTCCTTGTTGTACTTTCCGAACCGGGGGCCGAGAATGATGACGCCCGCCAGGGCAGCCCAGCCGCCCACCGAGTGCACCACCGTGGAGCCCGCGAAGTCCCAGAAGCCGTTCTGGGCAAGCCATCCCCCGCCCCAGATCCAGTGGCCCACTGTCGGGTATACGAAGGCCACCAGCAGGAACGAGAAGGTGATGAACGAGAGATACTTGATCCGCTCCGCCACGGCGCCCGAGACAATCGTCGCCGCCGTTCCAGCAAACACGAGCTGGAAGAAAAACTTCGCTGAGAGCGGCACCCCTGTCCAAGCGATGGCGCTGTAGACGCCCGAGTAGGTGTCGCCCATTGCGGGGCTGTTGTCGGCGCCCCCCAAGAACCACAGGCCCTCGGCCCCGATCCACGGAGAACCGTTTCCGAACATCAATCCCCAGCCGATCACCCAAAACGAGAGGGTCGATGCGGCGAAGACGACGAAGTTTTTCGAGATGATGTTGACTGTATTCTTGGCACGGCAGAACCCGCTTTCCACGCAGCCGAAGCCCAGGTTCATGAAGAACACCAGCATCGCGGTTACGAGTGTCCACAGAGTATCTACCGCCACCTTTGCTTGAGGGTCCATACTTACCTCCATTGATCTAGGACTTGAGAACTCGCGGAGTGCACATTATACATGCTCACGGGCAGGCTGCAATGCCGTTTCCAACAAGGCGGACACCCGGGTGCGGGTCAGACAAAAATGTCCAAACGACAAAAATGTTAGCCCTGCCGCATATATACGACGACTCCCGAACAATCAAGTCCCGATTCTGTAGTGGAAGAAGCATGAAAGTTTCGTGCCAGCACAGTCAATAATTCTCTGGCCAAGCAGAACTTGTTGCCGGCGCGGAAGTTCGGTCGGAAAGTCCCTCGCACGGTATCGGAAACTTAACTTCGCCGCTTGACTGCCGATAACAAGGTCGTGGATGACTCCGGGCTTGCAATTTTCTCCAGATTTCGCTAGGGTTAGGTCGCCGTGATGCGCTTGGCCGTTTTTCTCTTCTTTCTGACCGTGTCGGCGACGGGCTGCGCGCGCTCCCGTCCGCCCGATCCTTTTATGGATCTCGCTCTCACCCTGCCCTCGGGCTCCGGACCCCTGCCCGTCGGGCGCGGGGCGGTGCACCTCGTGCGGCCGGGCGAAACGCTCTGGTCGATCAGCCGCCACTACGGCATCGAACTCGCCCAACTGCGCGCCGCCAACCAAATGACGCCGGTTGCGCCCATCGAAGTGGGCGCTCGTCTGATGATC
This sequence comes from uncultured bacterium, assembly GCA_964587845.1. Classification (GTDB taxonomy): domain Bacteria; phylum Omnitrophota; class Omnitrophia; order Omnitrophales; family CAZPNG01; genus CAZPNG01. Next base: position 3,571 of record CAZPNG010000171.1, read on the forward strand.
CCCGGCGTCTACCCCGGCGTGATTGAGGCCGGGCCCCTGCCGATCCCGCTCTACCGCATCCGCTCCTGGGACTACATCGTCATTCATCACAGTGCCACCTTGGAGGGCACGGGGAAGACCCTCGACCGGCTCCACCACAAGCGGGGTTTTTGGAACGGCCTGGGGTACCACTTCGTGATCGACAACGGCACGGACGGCAAGCAAAACGGGCAAGTCGAGGTGGGCCATCGCTGGGTGCGCCAGATGGACGGCGCGCACTGCAACGTCAACGGCATGAATCAGACGGGCATCGGCATCTGCTTGATCGGCAACTTCAGCGATGGGCAGCGGGTTTCGCCTCAGCAGCTCGACTCCTTGGTCGCGCTCGTGGGCACCCTGCGCCGCTACTACAAGATTCCCCTGGAGCGCATTGTCCGGCACGGCGACGTGCCCGGCAAAAACACCGAGTGCCCGGGCCGCAACTTCCCCTGGGAAGCCCTCAGGCAACGCCTGCTTTTTTCCTGAACTTCGCCACGAAAAACCCCTCCATCGTCTCCGAGGGCAGGATCCGCGCCGCAAGCGCAACGTCGCGTTGGAAGGCGTGTCCCTCCCAGCTTGACAGGGGGCGCGCCTTGTTGGGGAGGGTGGCGAGAAGCGGGGCCTCACGCCAAAGGTCGCTCGCTCGGAGGGCGCCCTTAAATCTCTCCAACGCCCAAGATACGACGCCCTCGTTTTCTTCCGGCGCAAAGGTGCAGGTCGAGTAAACCAGCGCTCCGCCCGGCTGCAAGGCCTCCACGGCGGCCGCAAAAAGACGCCTCTGCTTGCGCGCCATCTCCTCGACCTTCCGGGTCTTCCAATATGCGTAACTCCGCGGCTCGTTTGCGTAAAACCGGCCCTCGGCCGAGCAGGGGGCGTCCAGCAGGACGCGGTCGAATGCAGCCGGGAAGCGCCGGCCCATGCTCTCGCCGTGGTGGCAGACGGTCTGCACGTTCGCACAGCCCTGGTTCCTGATGGTTGCGAGGAGCTTGAAGAAGCGCGGGCGGTTGTTGTCGTTCGCCACGATCCGGCCTTCTCCTTTCATCAGGCAGGCGAGCTCGGAGGTCTTGCTGCCGGGCGCGGCCGTAAGATCCAGGACGCTCTCCCCGGGCCGGGGGTCCAGGATGAGCGGGGGGATCATGCTTGAGAGATTCTGCACATAAGTCTTTCCCTCCGCGTAGAAAGGGTGTTCCTGGAGCTCTCGCAGCGTTCCCCGGCGAAGGATGAATGCGTCGTGAAACCAGGGGACCCGCTCCAGAGCGAATCCCGCCTCCTGCAAGCCGGCCCGAACCTCCTCGCCGGTCGCCTTGAGGGTGTTGGCCCGTAGGGTCGTCGGCCCGGGCTCGGCAAAGGTGTTCACCAGGGCATCAAACCGGCCGGTGGGGAAGATCCGGCGCAGCCGGTCCAGGAAGTCCTCAGGTAGCCGCGCGACCTCAGTACGCATTCTTCTTATTTTCCATAAGATATTTAATTTGAATAGGTTACACAATTATTAGCGGTCTATTCTACAGGCCCATCGTATCTTTTCAAGAGAATAAATCATTTGGGCGCCCCCCTTGAAAGTATAAGAATATATGTTATTGTTACTTTAGAGATAATTAAAGAGTGTGTTAGAGTTAAATTATTCTGTTTGATTTGGTTTAATATGAAGAAGAGTATCCTAACGGTACAGGACGTCGCAGGAGAGTTTGGATTGCATCCGCTCACGGTTTCCCGGCTGGCCCGGGAAGGCGTGCTGCCGGGCTTCAAGATCGGTGGGAGCTGGCGCTTTCGCAGGGACGTGTTGGAGGAGTGGATGATCAACCGAACCCAGGTTGCACGGCTGCAGCGCAAAGCTGAGAAGCCCGCTCGGCCGCACCCGGACGGTGCGGACGGAGCCCCGGGCTCAGGCGTGGCGGCGGATCCCGATGGCCAGGAGAGAGGGCCGCGGGACAAACCAGGACGGCGTGCGGCTTGACGGGCGGGGCCGCAGGAATGCAGCCCCGGGGCCAGCAGGAACGGATTCCAAGGAACGGGGAGAGCCACGG
>CAZPNG010000172.1:0-2525 GCA_964587845.1 uncultured bacterium
TTCCGATCCGGCAGGGGCTTGAGGGGCAGGTTCGCACACGACGTCGAAAAGTTCGCGGACCTCTTCGGCCTGCGGGGCCCGGCGCGGGAGGACTTCCTGGTGCTGCACGCGCTGGCAATCGGCCGGCGCCGGGAACCTTACTTGACGGCGTCCGAACGGCTTGGAGAATTTCTGCGAAGCACTCGGCTGGCGGCAGCCGGTCCTTCCAACATCCGAACGACGCCCTTCGCCATTCTCCCCTTGGCAGGTGCGGTCGAGCGAGAAGCCCGCCGGCTCGGGCTGGCCCTGCGATTCACGGCGAAGCAGTTGTTCGCGATCGAACACGGCCGCGGGCTGGGCGGAAAGTTGCGAGACCCGCGGGCGGCGCGCGCGATGAAGACCGCCTTCAAGCTCAAGGGCAACGCAGCCAAGCGCTTTGACGAACTCCTGGCCGCGGCGCTCGAGGAAGCCCCCAGCCACGGCGGCCCGCGGCCGTACGCGATCTTCACCCGCCGAGCCGCTCTACGCCTGGCCGGCGCACGCGCGGCTCACGAACTCGCCGGGCCGTTTAGTGAGGAACCACTGATCCTCGACCTGCAGGGCGGCGGGTTTCGCGAGCTGAAGCCTCTCCTCCTCTACCGCAACGGCCGGACCGCTCACTACCCCCGCTTCGAGCGAAGAAAGTCTCGCGCCGGCGAGCGGCTCGAGGTCTGTGTCCTCACCGATCCCGAGCCCTGGCAGCATCCCTTGATGGCGCGGCTCGCCTTCGAACTGGCGTCCTTTGCAGGCATCGACACCTCCCGGGTGTGGCTCACGCCTTGGCGGGACGGCACGCTGCGCTTGGCCGTTGAGCCCTGGCCGGGGAGCTTGAAGTTTGACGAAATGATCGACCAGCAGTACCGGAGGGGATCGGAAAGGCTCAAGCAGCGGGAGACCAGCCTCCTGGACCTGTACGGGTCAGTCCGCATGCTGCTGGCCGAGCCCGAGCAATTGGCGGCCAATCACTTGCTGCGGCTTTTTCTGGGCATGCCGGATGATACCTTCCGCATTCTTGAGGACCCGCGATTCCTGCAAGCGACAGTCAGTCTCCGGAGCCGCAAACCGTCGCGTTATGAACTGCGATTTGGCGGCTTCGAGCGCGCGTTCCAAAGCCCGGGCGTGCGCCCGCAAGACATCGGCGAGGTGCTGCAAGAGATGCCCTTCACCGACCGCTGGGAGCGCGGTACCGTCCTGTCCGAGCTCGGCGCCGCAACCCTGACTCGGCTGGCCGATCTTGAGGACGAGCAGCTTTCACTCCTCGCGGACACGATTTTTTCGCGCCACGTGCGCTCGCACATTCAAGGCAAATCCCCCGCGCAGCGGCAACTGGAAGCCGAGGGCGAGAGGGTCGAGCGCGCGCTCCTCGCCTCGCGCGACGCCTTCCGCCGTGCCCGCAAGCTCCTCGAACGGCGCGCGCCGGCTCGGTCAGCCGGGCGGGCACGCAGCGCTCAAAAGCTCGCCGCTTTGGCACATGAGACGATGAGCGCAGTGGCCCGAACCCTGAAACCTGTATTCGTGGGCGCCGAAAAGCGCGGCCAGCTCCACGCCATGATTCCGGAAGCGCTCACCCAAATCCGGGCCGGGGACCTGCGCATCGATCCCTCCGAGTTCCCCGCTCATTTGGAGCCCGTTGTCCAGGGCGTCTACCTTCTGATGCGGCGCGAGGGCTTGACGGATCAGATCATCGAGCGGCTGGATCAGATCCAGAAAAGTCTCGGGAGACTTCGCATCCTGGAGGACGCCTGGGAGGCGGCAGGCGAAACTCAGGCGAGTCTTCGGCAGGACGCGCAGCTTGCGCGGATCGAGCGGGAGGCCGAGGCCGACCTCAAAACCGCGCGCGCGGACTTGGAAGGCCTCATCCCCGAGCTGCAAAGCGCCGGCGATCCCCGCGCGCTCGCGATGCCCGACGCCGACAGTTGGATGGCCTGGCACTCCCTCACGCTCCTGAAGCCGGACCCCAAATGGCTGCGCTACGTGGAAAACCTCTACCGGCACGGCTTTTGGAACGTCCTCCTGCTTCACCTCGGCATGAAAGGGTTCCACACGCGCCAACAGTCCGACTGGACCGACATGATGTTGTATCCCCTGCTGCTTTCGATCGGCCTGCGGAACGTGGAAGTTTCATTCCAGCAGATTGATGCCCTGCCTCCCGGAGATGATCGCGATGCCTATCTTGCTCTGGGGAAGTCCTCGGCCCGCATGGTGTTCAACGCCCTGCACGTCAATCCCGGCTACAACATCACCGAGGGACGGGCGAGGGACCGGAAGAAAGAGGGCTTTGACTTCAACGCCTACAAGGATCTCTTCGGAAAATGGATGGACTCCCTCGAGCAGTCCCAGGGAGTGAGCGACCCGCGCGCGATCCCGCGGCGCGCCGCCGAGGAATGGCCAGACCTTTTGCAGACCGCTGATGGCAGCCTGCCGCTGTATCTTCAGTTTGCCGACAAGCGGTTTCGAGCTGAACTCGATCAGGCCAGCCGAGAGACTATTGACCAATTCGCCGACTT
>CAZPNG010000173.1:0-3654 GCA_964587845.1 uncultured bacterium
GTTTGGATGACGAGTGGCGGCAGTGGGTGAAGATTCCGGGGCCGCCCATCACCGCGGTTGGCGCGGACGGGAAACCGCTTGCAGCTCGAGCCACCCGGCTGGGCGTCATGCTGCTGCGCCTCAATGAGCACCTTCCGCTCGGCGCCCGCGCCACCTGGCGCGTCGAGGAGCCCAAGCCATCGACTTGGACCGTGGTTCGCACGACACCGAACTTTGTTTTCGTCTACCCCGCGGACCGGGACACCGAGGAGATGCGCAAGATCGCCGCCGACGCCTCCCGCAGGCTCGAGGAATTGCGCAAGAGGATGTACGTCAAACTCCTCGAGGAGCCCAATCAGCCGGACGCGAAGGGGCGCGGTTTCGTGTTCGTCGAACTGGTTCCCAAAGATGCTCCGGACGATGCGCCCCGCTTCGCCGACCCCTCGCCCCGGATGGGAGGCACACTCGATCTAGACACAAAGACCGTCTGGTACCACATGAGTGACGTGGATGTTTCGGACCAGATGGAGAGTTCTCTGGCGCGAGTTGTGGCGCAGGTCCTGGAGGATCAGGAGTTCGCCGCGTGGGGCCAACGCATGCCGGTCTGGGCGAGCGACACTGCGCCGCTGCTTTTCTACGACAGCCTCTTGCGGCCCATGGAGCGCGCGTACGTTGTCGATGAAGGTCACGCCATGGTGTCCGTGCGCGACATCCTCGTGGGGGGATGGGACGGCGATTCGGTCAAGGCGCTGCCCGAGGAGCAGGTGGGACGCATCCTGCTTTCGGGGGAGCTCCTGGCCCGGTTCCTCATCGAACAAAAGGGCGGCGGGCAAAAGTTTCTCACATTCCTGCACATGACGAACAGACTTCACGCCGAACTCGTCAAGCACAGCGCCGAGAAGCCGGTGGAGGGCGCCGTGCGCACCAACCTCGAAAACATCTACGGCTACGGCAAGCAAAGCGGCGATCCCTTTGCAGATCTGCAGGCCGAATGGCGCGCCTGGATCGAAGCCACCCCCCGCCAGTCCTCGGCGCGCGCGGAGCGGTGGGTCGAGGCCGCCCGGGTGGGGGACCTCAAGGGCTTGTTTGATCTGAGCGAGATCGAGAAATTGTCGCGCGAAGAGCAGGTGCGCGCGTTTGTGCTGCGCTTCGGGGAGTTCATGAAGGTCGATCCGGCGAAGGACATCGAGAAAATCGCCCGCGGGATCACCGTGGGGCCCTTTCACGTGCACGGCTGGCGCTGGCTTGCCAACGTGTGCTGGCTGGCAGGCGAGGGGGTCGGGACTTTCCTTCGAGAGAGCATCTGGCATCCTCTTAGGGACCCGGCTAGGTCTCGGCGCGAAAAACTCGTTCGCACACTCATGTTTTCTATTTTCTCTCCCGTGTGGGTGCCGGTCGTGCTCATCGGCTTAATTTGGGCGGTTGCGGATGAGGTGCAGGACGTTGTGATGAACGAAACGAAAGCCGAGTGGGTGAGGGAACTCAACGCTGTACTCTACAATCGCAGTGGGATCAGCGTGAGAGATGCGCTTCACGAAGCGGTACATGTCCTAGAGACTTACGGCGTGGTTCGCTTTGACGTTCCTTTAGCATCGATCGTCGACTCTTATGCCTGGATCAAGCGGGAGGCCAAAGTTCGCGCATGGCCCATCTCGGATGAGGAGACGCTTGTGAAGCTGCTCCATCAGGAAGCCCTTGCCGTGCGACGCACGGCGAGGCGCTCTGGATTCCGGGAGAAGGAAAGGGTCCTCGCAGGTTCCGAGGGTGAAAGTGAGCTTTCGTACAGCCTGGGGGAGAGGATCGCCCTGGAACTGGCGAGGATGGAGATGACGCTTGCGGAGCGCCATGCGCACGCCGATTTGTTCGTGCCCGTCGTCCTTTTCCTGCGCGCGCATCTCGTTCGGAACAACGAAATGCTCGTGATGGACCGGCCCCTGGCTCAAAGTCTGCTCACCTTCATCTACTCGGTCGCCTTTGCGGTCATCCTGATGGCCAACGAGTCGGAGTTGGAATCCGTGGTCGTTGATCCGGCGGTGGGGGAGCGGACAGTTTCCGAGGTGCGGGGCATCATCGGCAAACTTCATCAGCCCGAGCAGCAGCTCGAGCGTGCACTGGAAGACCTGTCCGAAACTTTTCTGAGCGGCGAGTTTCCGGCGGCCCGGCGCGAGAGAGCCCTGGAGGTCTCGCGCCACTTGATCGAAAAGCTGCGCGCCGCCGGGCTGCTCGAGCCGTACACGCGCCTTCGGGTTGCATCGCCCGCCGATGAGCCGCGGACCCGCCAAGCCGCCGCGCGCGCGCGCAAGCCGAAGCGCGGGGAGCGCGGAAAGGAAGGCAAGCGAGCCAAAGAGAAGCCCAAAACGGACGCGGATGTTTTTGCGCAGGTTGTGCGGCAAGAAGCCGAGAAGACCACGGGATGGCGTATGCTGCTCGGGCTGGCATTCGGCATCAGTAGCCCGCTCGCCTGGTCCGCAGCGGTCGCTTCGTCCATCGCGCTTCCTTGGCTCCTCGTTCCGATCCTGATGGGCGCGCCCTATTTGATGGACAGGCCGGCCGCCTTGGGGGTGAGCGCGATGCTTGCAGTCGGTGCGTTGGGCTTCCTGTGGAGAGCGGGGAGCATCTTTCTCTTCGACCTCATGCCGGCGCTTCACCGCCTCTATACCTTCGGCTCTTCCCGTGTGGCGAACCGTATCGCGGCTGAGACGGCAGCGTTGAAGAAGGGCGCCCACGAGGCGCCTCCACCGAACATGTGGCTGCGGCCTGCAACGCTCTTTCACCTCTTTTTCGCAGCCCTGGGCGTGCTCTACCTACTCCTGACCCAGGGCGGTCAGGTCCTCGCTCACGTGGCGGCAAACAGTCGGGCCGGGCTTGAGATTTTCATCGGTTTAAAGCTCTACGTGTTGACCCTGTACGGGACGCTCGTTCTCACGGTCCTCAACCATCTCCACCTCAAGTCCCTGGGCTTTCGGCAAAGCGAAGCCGGCCGGGCGTCCGAGAAAAGGTACCTCATCCTCGCGCCCTTCGGCACTCTTTCAGAGGCCATGGCGGGCCTCATCGTCTTCAAACTTGGGAGAGCCATCTTCGAAGGCGGCTTGGGCCTCACAGGACCCCTGGACGTCCTGCTCCCGTTTCTCGGCATTCACGTGGGATGGGGATTGTCCATCGGCACCTTGATCACGATCGCTCTCTGCGGCGAACTGTTCCACCAGATTCATATGGGCTCGGAGCGGCATTGGTCCAAGTGGATTTCCGGCGCAGCCATGGCTTATGCCTATCAGGCGACCGGCAGTCTGATCGCGCCGGTCGTGATGCATGCGATCGACAACGTCTTGACCGTTGGAGTGTCTCTCACCCTGCGAAAGGCATTCCCTCTGGACGGGCGAACCTTCGCGGGCCGCGACATTCAAGGAACTCCGCAGGCGCGCCACGCCGCCGTCCGTTCGAGCGGGCAGCCGAATCTGGCGGAGCTTCTGGAGCAAAACGGCGTGAGGGGAAAGTTGGCGGCGCGCGTACTCCATGTGGTGCGCTCGATCGGCCAGCAGGCGGAATTGGAACTCGTTTCGCTCATCGGCGAGTTGGATCGAGCATTTCTGGGGCTCACCCCGCCTGGGCGGTCGTTTTTGATGCGTTCGATCCTCGACCGGCTCACCAGCATGCCGGCGCTCATCGAGCGAATCC
>CAZPNG010000174.1:0-12002 GCA_964587845.1 uncultured bacterium
TCCTCTTGACGCTTGCAGGCGGGGCCATCGGGGTGGCGAAGGGGTTGCGCAAGGACAATGATGTGCGCCGGCTCTTCACCTTCACGCTCGTGTACGCCGTCGGCACGCTTGCTTTCGCGGCGGTGTTGATCTCGCCCCGCGAAATTGCCGCGTGCTTGTCGGAGGCAGGGGTTCTCACGCGGAAGGCCGGCGTCGAAGCCACCGGCGCGGCTTTTTGGCCGAGCGCTTTCCTGACGGTCGGCGAGACCAAGGAGCTGGCCCTGAGGAAAATGGTGGACCTGACCGGCGGTCTGGGGATGTGGGCGATGGCGTTCTTGGGCGTCTTTTGGGCGGGGGCGTGCGCCTGGAAAGAGCGGGGCAGCCCGGCCCTTGTGCACTGGCTTTCGTTCGTGGTCTTCCTCATCCCGCTTTTCTTTCTCTCGCGCCGGGCCGAGCGCTTTACGCTCCTTTTGTCGCTGCCCTTGTCCTTCCTGACGGCGATGGGCGTCGAGCGCGTTTGGCGGGCCGCACGCTCAGGGCTGGACCGTCTGTGGGCGCGGGCCCCGCGTTTCACGGCGCGCATCCCGCGCCTGGCGCGGGACCTCGTGGTGGCCGGCGTTTTCCTCGCTTGGTTCCTTCAGATTCCTTACCTTTCGGCGCTCGTCACGGCACGCGGCATCGAGCCCATCATGAACGACGCCTGGTATGACGCTCTGACGGACCTTCGCGCCAAGTCGCCCGAGAATGCCGTGGTGCACACGTGGTGGCCGCCCGGCTATTTCATCGTTTCCGTCGCGCGCCGGGCCGTGGCCACCGACGGCGGCAGTTTGCAGAGGCCGCTCACCTACTGGGTGGGACGCGCCCTTTTGACGCAGGACGAGTTGGAAGCGGCCGGCATCCTGCGCATGGCGTCGGCGGGAGGCAACGAGGGCCTCGAGTATCTTCAGTCTCTCGGCGTGGGGCTCCCCGAGGCCGTGGACCTTGTCTCGGGGCTTCTTCCGCTCTCGCGCCAGCAAGCGCTCGAGAAGCTGCCGCCTCAGATGGGGCGGGAGGAGCGCGAGCGGCTTCTCGATCTCGTGCACGGCACGGGTCCGCGGCCCCCCACCTACGTGCTGGTGGCCTCGGACACCGTGGAGACCGCCGTGGCCATCGGCTTGGTGTCCCGGTGGAACTTCCACAAAGCGCAGGCCGGCGCGTTCTCAGGCCGAAAGTTGAGCAGTTGGGACCAGGCGGTCGAGGCGGCCACGGAGGCCGGAAGCGTCCTCAAGTACACGCCCGAGGCCCCGCTCCTCGGCGCGGAGGGCGGGCGGCTCATGTTCCGCAACGGCCTGGTGGTGGACCTGGCCACCTCTGACGCCCTGGTGGTTTTCAAAGACTCCGAGGAAATGGCCAAACCCATGAGCTTGTTTTACCTCGATAATGGGGCGCTCCTGGAGAAACCGTATGCCTTGCCGCCGGATTCCAAGACTCGGTTCGTGGACGCTTCGGCGTTGCTCTTGAAGCGCGGGGGCAAGCCGAGCACGGTGCTGGCGCACCGGGAACTCATCCGGTCGGTCCTCTTTCGCATGTACTATCTGGGAGGGAACGGCTTGACCGTCTTCAAGCCCGTGGTGGCCCGTGAGGACAAGCCGTCCCGCACATCCGTTTATGTCTACGAACTTGACTGGCAAGCTTTCGATCGGGAAACCGCTCGTGCCGGCGGCGCTGCCCCTGAGCAAGCCCTGGCTTAGACCCGCCGTTCGCGCGGGCGGGTTTGCTCTGGCCTGGCTGGCTGTGTCCGCGGTGGCGCTTTCCTTTCGTCTGTACCCCTTTCGCGCGGTTCAAGCATTCACGTCCGCGCAAGCCGCGGCCCGGTCGGTGGTCTACGAACGGCTGCTCGCGCAAATCGAGGGCCTGGTGGAGAAGACCTCCCCGGGCCTTTCCAAGGAAGCGCGCCGCGGGGTGGCTCTCGATCAGGCCCGGCAGACCCTGGCGGACGAGGCGGGCCGGTTTGAAGAGGCCGTCCAACGCGAGGCCCAGGCGCGCACCCAGGCGCCGGCCGGGCGACGCTCGCGCTACTATCTCCTGGAGGCCGACCCTTACTACTATCTCCATCTCACGCAGACCCTGCGCGACACGGGCCGGCAGGGAAGCCCCGTGCGGCGCGGAGAGCATTTCGATCCCTATCGGGGCGGCCCCGCCGGAGTTTGGGAACACACGAGCTTGCACCCGTATGTCGGCCTTTTCTGGTTTCGCCTCTCCTCCGTCTTCCTGCCCGGCATCGAGCTCATGGAAGCCCTTTGCTACGTTCCCCTGGTCCTCATGGTCGCAGTCCTCGCAGGATTCTTCCTGTTGTGCGCCCTACTGGGCACGGGAGTCTTCGCCTCGGCCGCGGGAGGCCTCGCGCTCGCCCTGGCGCCGATCGGGGTGCAGCGCAGCTCCTTCGGGTGGTATGATACGGACCCCTACAATCTCCTGATTCCCACGGCCGTACTCATCTTCTATCACTTGGGGGTTCGCGGGGCGGTGCCCTCCCTCGCCATGGCTTGCCTGGGCGGCGCTCTCACGGGCCTGTATTCCTACTTGTGGACCGGCTGGCCGCTTTTGCTGGTGACGGTGACTCTGGGAGCGTCCGTTGCGGCGGTCTTCGAGTTCTTGAGGGGAGGGGCACAGGGGAAACGCCTTCTCGCATTTGCCGCTGTGTTCGCAGCCACGGGCCTGGCCGTCAAAGCCCTTCTCTCCTCGCCCCAGGAGCTGTGGGTTTCATTTTTCCAGGGCGGCATTTTCCTCAAGCGATTCTCACCGGAGTCGGCCGGCCTGGAACCCTGGCCCAGCGGCCTCACGACGACGGGTGAGGCGGTCACGATCACCCTGCGCAAGCTCGTGATGCTCACAGGGCACGCAGGGCTTTATGCGGTCGCAGCGCTGGGAGCCGTCTGGTCGGGCGCCAGAGCGTGGCGCAAGGCGCAGGGGGTTGCTCTATCCACGTGGCTCGTGCTCCTGGTGATGACGGGCGCGCTCGTTATCCTGGCGTTGCGCACGGAACGCTTTGCGCTGCTTGTCACGTTGCCCCTCGCCTTGTGGGTGGCGATGGGCGTTGAGGCGCTTGCGCGCATCGTGGCAAACCCGCTGGCGCGGCGAGTGCCGGGTCGTGTGAGCGCATTCGCCGTGAAGATTGCCGGCGCGCTTGCCCTCGCCGTGCTGCTCCTGCCGATGTCGCTTGCGGCTGCGTACGTGAGCGGAAATGCCGCGGCCATGATCATGGATGACGTATGGTACGAGAGCCTCCAGGAGGTCCGCGCCAAGACACCTCCCGACGCCTACCTGCACACGTGGTGGCCGCCCGGCTTCTTCATCATCTCTCTCGCCCGGCGCCGGGTGATCACGGACGGCGGAAGCCAGCACCGGCCGGACGCCTACTGGATGGCGCGCGCCCTCATGGCTTCCGATGAGCGGCAAGCGGCGGGCATCCTTCGCATGCTGGAGACCAGCAACAACGAGGCCGTGCGCTTTCTGGAGTCCCTGGGATTTGAAACGTCTCAAGCGATCGACCTCACGGCAGAAATTGTCTCGTTGCGCGCCGAGGAGGCCTTCGGGCGGTTGCCGGCCGGCATGACGCCTGCCTCCAAGCTCAAGCTTCTTTCACTCACGCACGGGCCCGGCCCGCCCCCCCCGGCTTGCGTCATGATTTACCAGGATCTCATCGAGCAAAATCTGGCGGTCACGCTCATGGCTCAATGGGATTTCCGCAAGGCGCGGGAACTCGCCGCCGTGGCGAGTGAGCCGGACCCCGTCACGCCCGCCGCGGTTTGGGACGCTCTCCGCCGAAAAGGGTGGGGCGTGGTGTTCGCTCTCTCGCACGGCATTCCACTGGCCCAAGCCGGGCCGCGGGCCGGCCTGGCGCAGATCCTGGGGAGTTTTTTTGAGAGGACTTGGAGGGCGCGCTGGGGCGCAAGCCGGTGCGTCTTCGAGAAGCTGACGCGCTGGGCCGTGCCCAAGGCGCCCCGCAATTTTTACCAGGACCTGCTTGCGGTCACCCGCCGCGTGCTCAAGTACACGCCGGAGGCGCAGCTTGAGCGCCGGGAAGGGGACCGCCTCTTTTTCTCAAACGGCTTGCAGGTCGACCTGGCGACGATGGACGCCGTCGTGGTCCTGCCCGACCGCGGCCTGAACGGGAGGCCGGACAGCTTATTTTACGTTCAGGACGGCGGGCTCCTCGAGCGGGATCTCGAGGGGGATCAGGTGGACGTTTCGGCGTTGTTGATTGAGCAAGGGGGGGTGTACTCCTCGGTCCTGGCCGACGCCGAGCTCATCCGGTCCCTGATGTTCCGGCTTTACTTTCTAAACGGCCGGGGGCTCGATCTTTTCCAGCCCCTCTTGGCTCGCGGGGACCGGCGTGCCGGCAACGCCATCACCGTGCACGCCGTGAACTGGGCTGGTTTTACGAACCCCGACAAGAGCACCTAAGGAGGTCGAGGATGGGTAGGCGATGGATGTGTGTGGGGCTTGTTGCGCTCCTCGTCGCAATGAGCATGGCACGCGCGTGGGCTCAGGAGGAGCAAGAGGAAGTTAAAACGACCGGAGTCAAGAAGTACGGTTTCGTGCACAATATTGCCGAGGACCGCAAGCTGGTGAAGGTGGGAGGGCTCTACGAGCCCGAGGGACTCGATCTCTACATGAAGCGGCTCTTCGACGGCCTGGAAACGCGCATCAGGAAATTGGAAGACAAGATCGACAGCCTTGAAAAACGCGTGGTGGCTGCATTGGCTGAAAAGAAAAAGCCTGAAGAAAAGAGTGCATAATTTTTCGGGCGGCTGGTTTAAAATAGGGGGTTTCGTGCCGGCGCTGTCCCGGAGGGGCAGTCTCCTGGTGGTGACCCTGTGGGTGCTGCTGATCCTGTCGATCTTTGCGGCCGCCGTGGGTTTGGCCGTGCGCCAGCGGCTGCAGGTGGTGGGGCGCCTTGAGACGCGCCAGAAGCTGCGCGACATCAGTGAGGCGGGCGTCAAAAGGGCCCTCGAAGTTCTCGGCCGCAAGCTCAAGCCCGTGGTGTTTGATGCGCTGAGAGAATCTTGGAGCGCGAACGAGCGTGAGCTCGCGAACGTGCCGCTCGCGAATGGTTTTTTTTCCGTGGTCTATGACTCGCCCGAGGGCCTGCGCTACGGCATGGTGGATGAAGAGCGCAAGATCAATTTAAACCTCGTGTCGTCCCGGCACGTCTTGGCGCGCCTGTTTGAACACGGCGCCGGACTCGCTGATTTGGAGGCGCGCGCTCTGGCTGCCTCACTTCTGGACTGGAGAGACGGTGACGACCACATTCGGGCGGGCGGGGCGGAAGATGCATACTACGAAAGCTTGCATCCTCCCTACCGGCCGAAGAACGCGGACTTGGACTCTCTCGAGGAGCTGCTTTTGGTGAAGGGCGTAACACCGGAGATCTACGCGCGCATTCTGCCCACCTGCACGCTCGCGGGCGGAGGCGTTGTCAATCTCAACACTGCGCCGCAAGCCGTGCTTCTGGCTTTGGGCATGCCGGAGCGGCTCGCGCGCGCCGTGGTCGATTTTCGCGCCGGCCGCGACCGCCTGGAGGGCACGCGCGACGACAACGTGTTCACAGCCCTTTCGAGTGCGGTGGAGGACCTGGACCGGGTGACCCTGCTCGCGCAGGAAGACCGGCAGAGCTTTCGCGAACTCTTGGAGTCCGGGGCCGTTGACGTTCGCTCCCGTCACTTCACGATCCGCAGCGTGGCCCGCCTCAAGAGCCGGCGGGAACAGATGGGGGTCACCTGTGTCGTGGAGCGTTTTGGGACCGTGAAACGCTGGCAGGAAACCGTGGGGTTGGCACAGGAGGCCGGCAGGGGGTAGGCATGGCACGGGCAACCTTGGCGACAGAGCTTCACTGCGTGGCGAAAGACGAGACGGGCTTGTTGGGCCGCATCGTGGCGGCTTTGTCGGGGGAGAAGATATTCATTCTTCATTTGAGCGCGTATCGCGAGGGAGGCACGGGGTATCTTCAGCTGGTGACCCGGCCCGAGGACGTGGAGCGCGCGGCGAAGGCGATTTCGTATTTCATCCCCAAGATCGAGCAGCGCGATGTCCTGGTGGTGGAGTTCGAAAACAAGGCGGGCACCCTGGCCCCCGTGGCCAAGCTCTTCGGCAACCACGACATCGCCATTCAGTACGTCTACGGCACCACGGGGGACGGCTTCAAGATCGTCGGGGTGTTTTCAACCTCGGATAACGCGCGCGCGCGGGACCTCATCAACCGCGAGTCGGGCCACGCCTGATGCGCCCGCCCGCGCTTCTCGTCTTCTCTGCCGCAGTCCTCATGGCCTCGGCTGGCCCCGTTTTCTCTGAGGAGCCCGATAGAGCCCCGCCTCAGGCCGGGGAAGTTTCCCAGGAAGCCGGCGCTCGATCCGGCCCCCTCGATATTCTCGAAGAGCTCAAGCTTTTTTCCAAAGCCATGGGCGCCGTCCAGGAAGGCTACGTGGAGAAAGTCCCCGTCCGGGCGCTTTTCTACGGGTCCATGCAGGGAATGGTGAGCTCGCTCGGGGACAAGTACTCGGAGTTCATCGATCCTCAGCGCTACGAGCTTCTTCAAATCATCATGCGCGGGGAGTACGCCGGAATCGGCGCGCTCCTGGAGCTGATCGAGGGCAAGCCCACCGTGAAGGGGATCCAACCCGGCACGGCCGCCGAGAAAGTGGGCCTCAAGCCCGGCGACCAGATTCGAAAGATCGACGGCTTGGAAGTGGAAGCGAAACCCATCCCCGAAATCTCGGCCCTGCTGCGCGGCAAGGAGGGCAGCGATCTCGTCATGACGGTCTTCAGGCCCTCCGCAGGTCAACTTCTCGACCTTCGCATCGTGCGCGAAAAAATCGAGCTCAAGGCGGTGGAAGACGTCCGCATGGCGGGCCGCGCCCTCGGCTACATTCGCATCGACGATTGGAGCGAGAACACGGCCAAGCAATTCGACAAGTCCGTCAAAGAGCTGACGGCCAAGGGCATGAAGGCGCTCGTGATCGACCTGCGGGACAATGACGGAGGGCTGCTCACGGTGGCGGTCGAGGTGGCCGAGCGCTTGCTGGCCAAGGGGAAGAAAATTGTCGAGGTCAAAAGCCGCATCGCCGAGCAGCGCAAGGAGTATTTTTCATCCGGCGACAAGACCCTGCCGGCCCTGCCGGTCGTGGTGCTCGTGAACCATAATTCAGCCAGCGCGTCGGAGATCTTCTCCGCCGCCCTGCAGGACCACCAGCGCGCCACCGTGGTGGGGACGGTGACCTTTGGGAAGGCCTCCGTTCAGTCGGTGGTCCCGCTCGACGAGCGCTCTGCCATGAAGCTCACCACCGCGCGCTACGTCTCGCCCCTGGGCCGGGTCATCGACGGCGTCGGTATCACGCCCGACGAAGTTGTGGAGAACGATCCGGCGGGGGGTCCCACGGCCGACCGGCAGACCCTGCGCGCGTTGGACCTCCTCAAAGACTACAGGTAGGGATGAAGGTCCTGATTCTGGACCTCTACTACGAGCGCTTCCTGGCGTCCTTCTACGCGGCGCATCCGGAGATAGCCGGACTCGACTTTCAAGCTCACCGCGCGCGCCTGATGGCGGAACGTTTCTCCACTTCGGATGCGTATTCGCACTTCCTCGGCGCGCAAGGCCTGGAGGCCGAGGAGTTGGTCGCCAACGACGCCCGCCTGCAAATGAAGTGGGCGCGCGAAAATGGCCTTCGGGCCTTGCCCCTGCCGACGCGCCTGTCCAACGCATTGAATGTGGCCGTGGGTTGGGATTGGCGCTGGCGCATCCTCAGGCGCCAGGTCGAAAAAATCCGGCCCGACATCCTGTATATTCAGGAGCAAAACATTCTAAGCGACCGCTTCATCGCGGAGCTCAAGGGAACCGTGCGGCGCGTTGTCTGCCAGATCTCTTGCCCTATCCCGCGCTGGCGCACCTTCCGGGCGGTGGATCTCGTGGTCACGGCGTTCCCGCATTATGTGCCGTATTTTCGCGATCGCGGCCTGAAGGCGGAGTTCGTGCGCCTGGCCTTTGATCCCCGGATGATTCCCCAGGGCCAACCCCGGCCCAGGACCCATGCACTCACCTTCGTCGGGGGCCTGATACCCGATTTGCACCGCGCTCGCCTGGAGATGTTGGAGCGCCTCGCCGAGCAATTCCCCCTGGCCTGGTTCGGCTACGGATCAGATCGTGTCGAGGCGGGCTCGGCCCTGCGGCGGGCGGCCCGGGGCGAGGTGTGGGGCTCGGAGATGTACCGGGTGCTGGCCGAGAGCCGGGTGACCGTAAACGCTCACGGAGAGGTCTCGCGCGGCTCAGCCTGCAACATGCGCCTCTATGAAGCCACCGGCATGGGCGCCTGCCTCGTCACGGATTGGAAGCAAGACCTCGCGCAGGCCTTCGAGCCCGAACGGGAGGTTGTCGCGTACCGCTCCGGCGAGGAGCTTGCTGAAAAGGTGCGCCGCCTCCTGGATCATCCCGAGGAAGCTCGAGCCATCGGGGCGAGGGGACAAGAGCGCACCCTGCGCGAGCACACCTACCGGGACCGCATGGCGCACTTGGCCGGCCTTCTGAAATCCCTCCTCTGAACCCCCTCCTGCTAAATATTGATATTAATTGATCGATATTGATTGCTATTTGCGTTCCTAACGCCCGTCAGGTATACTTGCGTTAGGTGCTAGCAAAATGACTCTTTTGGAAGTACAAGCATTAACAGAGCGGCAATATCAAGTCTTCCTGTTTCTGAAGCTCTTCTTGAGGACGCACGGGTTTCCGCCCTCCCTGCGCGACATCGGCGAGCACTTCCGTATTGCAGCGAGCTCGGTGCTGGACCATCTGCGGGCCCTGGAGCGCAAGCGGTTCATCCGGCGCGAGCCGCTCAAGCCGCGTTGCCTGGAAATTCTGCGCTAAGATCGATCGAGGGGAAAGATGAAAGACCCCAAAGCTCGAGAAGGAGATATCCTGGTAGCCAAGATAACCTGGTCATGTGAATCGGTTGTCTTTAAAAGTTCACGCTTGGCTCGGACTTAAAGCTTTCGGAGCGTTAGGCTGGAACATTGGGATTCAAGCCGGGTTTAAAAAAAGAGAGGACAGCATGAACTGGACAGGCGTCAAGGCGTTGGTCACGGGGGGCGCGTCGTTCATCGGCTCCCATTTGGTGGATGCGCTGGTCGAGCGCGGCGCGCGCGTGCGCGTGGTGGATGACCTCTCCAGTGGCCGCTTAGAAAATATCGAGTCGAAAGTTGCGGGCGGGGACGTGGAGTTCATCCAGGGGGACCTGCGGGACTCCTCCGTCGCTCGAGACGCGGTCAAGGGCCGGCGGGTGGTGTTTCACCTGGCCGCCGACCACGGCGGGCGCGGATACGTCGATCTGCATCAAGCCGCGTGCTCCGGGAACTTTGCCCTGGATGGCACGGTGTTCCTGGCGTGCCGGCGCGCTAGAGTCGAGAAGATTGTTTTTGCCTCCTCCGGCTGCGTCTACCCGAATCATCTGCAAACCGACACGAGCCAGGAGCTCTATCTCACCGAGGATCTCGTGCGCCCGCCCCATGATTCCGACAACCTGTACGGATGGGCCAAGCTCATGGGCGAACTCACCTTGCGCGCGTATAGCAAGGACTGGGGCATGAAGACGGCCTCCTGCCGCTATTTCACGGTGTACGGCGAACGTGGCGTCGAAAACCACGCCGTGATCGCCATGATTGCGCGCGCGTTCACGGGGCAAAATCCCTTCGAGGTCTGGGGCTCAGGCGAGCAGATCCGCAACTGGACTTACGTGGGGGACATCGTGAGCGGCACGCTCTTGGCAGCGGAGCGAATCGATGACGGCACGCCCGTCAACCTGGGCACCATGGAGCGCACCCGCGTGATCGACGCGGTGCGCGAGGTGCTTCGCTACACCGGGCACCAGGCCGAGATCAAGCTCCTGCCGACCATGCCCACGGGCCCGCTCAACCGCGTGGCGGACAACGCTCTGGCGAAGAAGCTCCTGGGCTGGGAGCCCAAGATGAAGTTCATGGACGGCCTGCACCGGACCTGCGACTGGTACTTCTCGACGAAGAACCGTGAGGAAGTGCGCCTGATCCTCTCGGAGATGCTCACCGAGCGGGCCGGCTCCCTGGGCTCGCGCCGGCGCGCAAAGCGGGCCGAGCGCCGCGCCGCCTAAACTTTCCTGCAGCGGAAGATCATGTCCCCGGCGAGCCCGCTGGGCCATCCCATCCGAAGGCCGGGCGCCACGCCCGAACAGCGCCTTTCCACGATCTCGAAACCTGAAGACCGCAGGAGCGAGCCGAGGGTCGCGTAGGTGAACTCGTGCAGCACGCCGCCCTGCCAGCCGGGCGCGCGGTTGAAGGTGGGGAGCTTTCCGAACAAAAGCTGAAGGCGTCTGGGCAGAAATGCCAGGTTGAGCGTGTGCAGAATGAGCGTGCCGCTCGGTGCGAGGATGCGACTGAGCTCCCGAACAAACGCCTGCGGGTCGAACAGGTATTCGATTGTGCTGGCGCTCACGGCGAGATCAAAGGCTTGATCGGGCAGGGGCAGCGGCTGGTTCAAATCGCACTCGCGCAGGGTGACCTTGGAGCTTGTGCGGATGTCGGCCGGCACGCAGGCCAGGCGGGCGGGGGAAATCTCCAGGCCCGTGTAGCGCTCGAACTGCTTGAGCTTGAGGCCGGCCAGGGCGCAGGAGCCGCAGGCGAGATCCGCGACATTTTGAAAGCGCCCACCGCCGATCATGCGCGCGATCACCTCCAGGCGCGACGTGGCAAAAGGTAAAAGGGGTTTGTACCACACGTGGTCGAGCGCCCGGGTTTCATCCCCCCCGAGGGCCTCGTGCTGCTCGTTGAAGAACCGTTTCGTGGGGTCCATATCTGTTCCTTTTAACTTCGGGGCCATGCCCAAATCGGACCCGCCTAGGCCGATAGGCTGCGGATCGCTTCGATGACGCGGTCGATCTCGGCGTCGCTCGCTCCCAGACCGCTGGGAAGATAGCAGCCATGCTGCGCGAGGTACCGGGCGTTGGGGAAATCCGCGATGGGGCCGAGGGCTTTGGAGAGCGCCGGCTGGTCCGCCGGGGGATAAAAGAAGTCGCGCGTATCGATGGAAAGCTCCAGAAGCCGTTTGCGAAGACTGTCCTTGTCCATGCCGAACGCTTGCGGCTCGATGAGAATGCCGTACATCCAGAACACGTTGCGCACCTGCGGGCGCGTGACCGGGGACCGCAAGCCCGGAACGCCCGCGAAGCCGCGGGTGTATCGATCGGCGATCGCGACCTTGCGCGCGATGTGCGCGTCGATCGACTCGATCTCGCCCAGGCCGAGCGCCGCTTGCAGGCTGGTCAGGCGGTAGTTGAATCCCAGCTCCTCGTGGATGAACCGGCGGTTGTCCGAATGGCAAAGGTCCCTGAACTTGCGCGCGCGATCGGCGAGCCGGTCATCGGAGGTCATCACCATGCCGCCTTCCCCAGTCGTGACGATCTTGTTGGCGTAGAAGCTGAAGCAGGAGATGTCGCCCAGCGATCCGCAGGCTCGGCCCTTGTAGAGCCCGCCGTGCGCTTCCGCCGCGTCCTCTAGGAGCGCGAGCTTATGTCTTCGGGCGATTTGCGTGATGGCGTCCATGTCGCAGGCATGCCCGAAGATGTGAACGGCGAGGATAGCTTTGGTGCGCGGTGTCACGGCCCGCTCAATCTGGGCCGTGTCGAGGGTGAAGGTTTCGCGCTCGCAATCCACAAAGACAGGCCGGGCGCCCACGTAGAGCACCGCGAAGACCGGCGCAATCATCGTGAAGGCGGGCACGATCACCTCATCATTCTTGCCGATCCCCAGGGCCGAGAGCGCGCAGTGCAGCGCCGCCGTGCCGCTGGAAACCGCCACCCCGTGCTTGACGCCCACGTAGTCCGCCCACGCGCGCTCAAAGCGCTCCACAAACGGCCCGGCCGAGGAGATCCAGCCGCTCTGAAGGCACTCCTCGACATAGGCGCGCGCGCGGCTCGATAGGGCCGGGGCATTGTCCGGGATGAAACTACTCTTTAAACTTTTTGGCA
>CAZPNG010000175.1:0-4046 GCA_964587845.1 uncultured bacterium
TCGGGCACTCGGGGCGGGAACAATTGGTACACCTATTTCCTGGCGAACGAGGGTTTCCTCGGCCGCTTTGAGTTGCTCAAGGCCCTCGGCCTGGTCTACCTCTTTGCCTGGCGCGGCCGCTGGCCGCTCGAGGGCGCCGCCGCGCTCCTGTACGCTTTCTTTTATTTGCTCAATCCCGTGATCTACCAGCAGTACTTCGTCTACGGCATATTCTTCCTCACCCTCTATGTCCTGACGGATCGCGAGCCGCGCCGTTGGATCGAAGACCGTTGGGCGAGCCTGCGGCGCATCACCGCCCGGGCGTAAGCGTCCGGCAAGAGGTTTCACCATGCGCGATCTCCTCGAAGCCCTTTCCTATCGCTTCTACAAGCGCCGTCTTGCCGGAAAACTGCGTGCTCTTCAGGAGGTGGAGGATCCCTGGGGCGGCGTCACGCTCAGCCTGGCCTTCGCCCCGTTCATCCGAGAGGAGATGGGCAAGCTCCCCGCCTCCTTGCGCGGCGCGCCTGTTTTGGATGCCGGGGGAGGCGAGGGGTACTTTGTCCTGCCCCTGCGCGATCTGGTGAGCGAGTATCACCTGCTCGACATGGACGGGCGCGCTCTCGAGCGGGCCCGCAAGAACCTCTCGGGCACGCCCCATCAGCTCATCCACGCCAGCTTGGATGCCTTTCGCCCGCCGCCGGACACCTACGCGGCGGTCTGGCTCTTCAGCATCCTCACCTATTTCGGCGCGCAGCGCTACCCGAGGATCTTTCGCAAGATGCTCCGCGGGCTTTGGAAGGCGCTTAAACCCGGCGGACTTGCCCTCTTCATCCACCCCTACTACTCGGCCGGCGAGCGCGACGCTCTCGCCGCCCACGCGGACCTGTTCGCTTCCTTCGGCGCAACTCTTCTCGCCACCCGCGAGCAGCGGCTGGGCTCGCAAACCTTTCTCCTGCAATCCCTTCAGAAGCCCTAACCTGATAAAATTGATATAACTTACTTAAACATTTGTACTTTTGTTTCAAATCGGATATACTTACGGCGTGAGAATGGACACGCGCGCCCAACGTGAGGAGCGTCTGCCATGAGGGTGTTCTTTTTGAACATACCCTTCCATGAGCGCTATTCCCGCGAGAGCCGCTCACCGGGCGTGGCGCCGTCCGGAACGCTCTACTATCCCATCTACCTGGCGCTTGCGGCCGGCGTGGTTCGCAAGGGCGGCCACACGATCGACTTTCTCGACGCTCCCGCAGACCGCACCGATCTGGCGCACACCCTTGAGCGGGCCAAGCATTTTCGCCCCGACCTGATCGTGGCCACCACGGTCACGGCATCCGTCTGCCACGATGTGCGCGTGATGGATAACCTGGCCGAAGCCACGGGGGCCCTGACGATGCTCGTGGGCACGCACCCCACGGCGCGCCCCATCGAAACCATCGAACTTTCCACTCGGCTCGACTTTGTGGCGATCGGCGAATACGACTTCACGATTCTGGAGGTGGCCAACCACTTTGAGGCGGGCCGTTCTCGCTCGGAGCTGGCTTCGGTGCCGGGCCTGGCCTACCGCCTGGAGGGTCAAGTGCTCCAGACCCCGCCGCGGCCCTACTATTCTGGCAACATGGATGAAATCCCCTGGGCGAGCCTCATTTACCGCGACTTCCTGAAGATTGAAAACTACAGTTACGGCGCTCAGCTTCACCCGGAGATCACGATTGTGGGCGGGCGCGGCTGCCCCTACCAGTGCACCTACTGCGTCTTCCCGCAGACCATCACGGGGCAAAGGTACCGGGCGCGCTCCGTCAAGGACGTGGTCGATGAAATGGAGTTCATCGTCAAGACCTGGCCCCACAACAAGGAAATCATGTTTGAGGATGACACGATGACGCTCGATCGTGAGCGGATGGGCGCCCTCTCGGAGGAGATTTTGAGGCGCGGCCTGAAGGTCACCTGGTCGGGCAACGCGCGCGCGGACATCACGGATGTGGAACTTCTCAAGCTCATGCGGCGCGCCGGGTGCCGCCTCTTCTGCGTGGGCTTCGAGTCGGCGGACGAGGGGCTGCTTCAGGACATGAAAAAGGGCGGCCACATCCTCGACACCCAGGAACGGTTCGTGGAGGCCTGCCACAAGGCGGGCGTGTTGATCCACGGCTGCTTCCTGTTGGGCGGGCCGGGCGAGTCGCTCAAGACCATGCGCGCCACCCTCGCGATGGCCAAGCGGATCAATCCCGATACCGCGCAGTTCTTCCCCATGATGGTCTATCCGGGCACGCGGGCCTATGAGGAGGCCAAGGCTCGCGGGGAACTCGCCACGGAAAACTTCGAGACCTGGCTCAAGGACACGGGCTACTACATGTCGCAGGTCAGCCGCCCCGACGTCAGCCACGAGGCGCTGACCGCCTTTTGTGATCAAGCCCTGCGTGAGTTTTACTTCCGCCCCCGCTACATCTGGTCGAAGGTGGTTCAGTTTGTGAGCCAGCCGCGGGAGCGCTCGCGGATCCTCAAAGGGGCGTACTATTTCGCCCGCAAGCTCAAGGCCATGGCGAAGCCCTGTGGCGAGTCCCGGGAGCCCTGCGAGAAGCTGGCGGCCTGAGGTCCTGACCTTCTAGGGCTCCCATGCCCATGGAGGGGATGGCGAAGCGATGCGCGTCGCGGTCATTTCAGCGGTCTACAACGAGGAAAAGCACATCGGCCGGATGATCGAGGCCCTTCTGGCGCAGACGCGCCGGCCCGACGGTGTCTTTTTTGTCGATGACGGCTCGCAGGACGGGACGGCCGAGATCATCCGCCGATCCGCCCGGGAACATTCCTTCGTCACCTACCTGTATCAGCAGCGGCGGGGACCGGCGGCGGCCCGCAACAAGGCGTGGCGCGCGAGTGACGCCGACCTGTGCCTTTTTACGGACGGCGACTGCGTGCCCGACCGCGACTGGATTCAACGGCTGGCCGCCGCGTTCACGGACGACACGGTCGGGGCTGCGTGCGGCACCTATCGCACCCTGAACCCCGAGAAGCTCCTGGCGCGCTTCATCGGCCTGGAGATCGACTGGCGCTATCACAAGGTGCGCGGCACGGTGGACGCGCACGGCTCTTACAACCTCGCCATCCGCCGCAAGGTTTTGGAGGAGGTGGGCGGCTACAACGAGATTTACACCCAGCCCAGCGGCGAGGACTGGGATCTCACCTACAAGATCGCGCGCCGCTACAAGATCCTCTTCGTACCCGAGGCCGTGGTGGGCCACTATCACCCCGACCATCTCGGCAAATACCTCAAGAACCAGGTGCGCCGGGGCTACGACCGCATCAAGCTCTACAAGGATCACCCCGAAAAGCGCAGCCGCGACACCTACACGGGCCCCATTGTGAAGTACCAGGTGGCGGCGGCGGGCGCCTCGCTCGCGTGCCTGGTGGCGTCAGTGCTCCTCCCTGCGGCCGGGACGGCCGCGGGTGCCTGCGTCGCCTTTCTCGCCGCGACCTCCTTCATTCCTTTTGCGTATTTCTGGAAGCGCGACGTGCCCGTGGCGCTTTACAGTCTCGTGGTGCAGTTCTGCCGCTACTATGCGTGGTTTGCCGGCGGGCTGGCGGGGCTCACCAAGTTTGGGGTCAGTCTGGGGGCGCCTCGTGGCACCGAGCGTTAAGACCGAGCAGTGGAACCGCTTCTGGAAGGCCCAAGAGGGCTCGCGCTTCACGCGCGCCAGTTGGAGCAAGCGGCGGATGATGGCGCTCTTGAACGGCGTCTTGCAGCCCGGCATGGACGTGCTCGACGCGGGCTGCGGCTCTGGATTTTTCTCGCGTTATTTCTTAGATCGGGGAGCGAACGTCTACACGCTCGATTATTCGCGCGAGGCGCTCGAGCTCGCTCGGCACGCGACCGGGAACCGCTCGAAAGGATACTTGGAGGAGGACCTGCTGGACCCTGCCTTTGGGGAACGTTACCGCGCCCGCTTCGACCTCATTTTTACCGACGGGTTGTTCGAACACTTCAGCTTTGAGGATCAGGCGCGCATCCTGGAGAACTTCAAGCGCGCCAAAAAGCCCGACGGTCTGATCAGTACCTTCGTGCCCAACCG
>CAZPNG010000176.1:0-6978 GCA_964587845.1 uncultured bacterium
GCCGAGGGACTCGGCATTTGGGCGGAGCCGCTGCTCGTTCAGGTCGCGCGCTTCCCGCGCGCCATGCCCCAGTACCATCTCCGCCATCTGGACCGCGTCGCGGAGATTGAAAAGCGGCTTGCCCGCTACCCCGGCCTGGCCATCGCGGGAAACGGCTTGCGGGGCGTCGGCATTCCCGATTGCATCCATCAGGCCCGCGGCGCGGCCGAAAGGTTGATCGATGCCCTTTGATCACGTGCTCGCCGTGGGCTTCGGCGCGCCTGAAAAACTCGAGGACGTCGCCCCCTTTCTCGAGATTGTCGCGCAGGGACGGAACATTCCGCCCGAGCGGCTCGAAGAGGTCCGCCATCATTACGAGCGCATCGGTGGCGGCTCGCCCTACAACGCATGCGCCGAGCGGTTTTGCGAAGCGCTTCGCGGCGCGCTCGCCGCGCGCGGCTGCCTGACGCCGCTGCTCGCGGGCATGCGCAACTGGCATCCGTTCCTGAAGGACACGCTGCGCGACGGCGCCGCGCGCGGCTTGCAGCGCGGCTTGGCGGTCGTGCTCGCGCCGCACCGCTCGCCGGCCAGCTATGACCGCTACGTGGCAAGCGTGGAGGAAGCGGCGAAGCTCACCTCCCGCGAGATGCGCTACGCCTACTTGGACGCATGGCACGAGCATCCGGGCTTTGTGCAGGCCTGGGCGGATCGCGCGCGCGCGGCACTC
This sequence comes from uncultured bacterium, assembly GCA_964587845.1. Lineage (GTDB taxonomy): Bacteria > Omnitrophota > Omnitrophia > Omnitrophales > CAZPNG01 > CAZPNG01. The sequence goes on from CAZPNG010000176.1 coordinate 707, forward strand.
GTCGGACTGCCGAGTCAGGAGCGCGCCCTCACGCACGTGCTTTTTACGGCGCACTCGATCCCCCTCGAGATGGAGCGGCGCAGCCATTACGAGGAAGCCGTGTGGGAGACGAGCGATCTGGTGGGCCGGGAGCTTGGCTTGGAGGATTGGGGCGTCGCGTTCCAGTCGCGCAGCGGAAATCCCAAGGAGCCGTGGCTTGGGCCCGACGTCATCTCGGCCGCCCGCACCATCCACGCCAACGGGGCGCGCACGCTCGCTGTCCTGCCCGTCGGGTTTCTCTTTGACAACGCGGAAATCCTCTACGATCTCGATGTGGAACTGCGTGAGGCGTGTGATAAGATGGGCCTGGGTTACGTGCGGGCCAAGTGCGTTTCCGACCACCCCGTCCTCGTGGAGATGTTCGCCGATCTCGTAGCTCGAGCGCTTTCGCCCAGCCCCCGCCGCGCGCCCGCCGTGGAGCCGTGATGAACGCCCTGGCGCGAACGGTTCTCCTCGCCGCGCTCTTCCTCGCGGCAGGGAGTGCGCGCGGCCGGGCCGAAGACACCGGGGAAGTTTTCGTTCGAAACGGCGGGCGCCTGGAGCGCGTGTCGTTCTTTTTTTACGTTCCCGAGCGGGTGAGCACGGCGCGCCTGCCCGTCCTAGTTTGCACGGACGGCGTGCCCTCGGACGGGGCGCGCTTCATGGAGCCGCAGTGGAAACGCTTTGCCGACGAGCTCGGCTTTGCCCTTCTCAGCCTGGGCTTCACTTTCACGGCCGAAGACTGGGAGATCCGGCGCAGCTATCAGTACCCGCAGGCCTGGTCGGGGCGCTCGCTCGCCATGATCCTGCGCAAGCTCGCCCGCACAAGGCCCGTGAATCCCGGGGCGCTGTACCTCTTCGGCGTCTCGGCGGGCGCGCAGTTTTCGACGCGCTTCGCCTTGCTTTATCCGCGCCGCGTGCGCGCCGTGGCGGCCCACGCGGCCGGCGGCTACACCCGGCCGGCGCGCGCGGTGGACTTTCCGGTCCTGCTCACGGTGGGGGAACTGGACGATGAGGAGATCACCCGCGTGAGCATGGCCAAAGCGTTCACCCGTTCGGCCCTGCGAAAGGGAATCGATATCAAGCTCGAGATTATTCCGGGGATCGCGCATCGGCAGACCGAAGGCCAGGACGAGATGTCCCGGCGGTTTTTCGCAAGTGTTCATGGGGGCGCAAGCCCGATCTAGCGAGGAGGTGTCTCATGGCATTGCCGGCACGTGTCACGTCGGCGTTGATGTGGGTTTCATTCCAGTCGCTCTCGGCCTTAATCGAGCGCGCGCCTGCGCGCCTGCGGGGAGCGATCGTCACGGCCATCCGCGCCGTGGCGCTCTGGGCCCTATTTAGCCCGATCTTTTCGTATCTCGCCGATTGGGTGGCCTACTGGGCCTACACGGGCGGCGTTTCGGGCTTCGCGGCGAGCCTGCTCACCGGGCTCTTCTTTTTGCTCGCGCTTGCGGCCGCTTTCTTCCTCACCGCGGCGGTCGAGCAGCTTTACAAGCGGCTCTCCGGCGCACTGCAGGTGTCAGGGCCCCAGGTTCGTGTGAGCCACGAGCGCTGGCTCGAACCGCTCGGGCGGCTGGCGGAGCGCTCGCGCCCGCTGGGCTCTTCGCTCACGCGCTCCGCGGCCCGGTTTTATGCGGGCTGCCGGAGGGCGGCCGACGCCATCCTGGACCGGGCGCCCGGCGCAAGCCGCAAGCTTCGCGAGCGCGCCGACGAGCTTGTCTCGCACATGAAGGCCGGCGCCAAGAAATAAATCCAAAGGGGTCTGACCCCTTTGGGCCTGAAAGTGCCACCCCTGTCCGCGTTTCTCGAGTCGAGCTCGCGCATTGTCGTCTTCACTGGCGCGGGCATCTCCACCGAAAGCGGCATCTCCGACTACCGCTCCAAGGGCGGCCTGTGGGACCGCTTCCAGCCGGTGACGATCCAGGAGTTCCTGGCTGACCCGGAAAAGCGGCGCGAGTACTGGCGGCGCAAGCGCGAGCTCTACGGCCAGATGCGCGAGGCCAAGCCCAACGCCGGGCATTTGGCGATCGCGCGCCTTGAAAAGCGGGGAAAGCTGCTCGGCGTCATCACCCAGAACATCGACGGCCTTCACCAGCAGGCGGGAAACACGCGCGTGCTTGAGCTGCACGGCACGAACCGCGAAGTGATCTGCCTCTCCTGCCGCGAGACCCAGCCCTTTGAGCCCGTCTTCGAGCGCCTGATCAGTGGCGAAGAGGTTCCGGTCTGCGGGCGGTGCGGCGGACTGCTCAAGCCCAATACGATCTCGTTCGGGCAAGCGCTTGACCCCCGGGTGCTCGACGAGGCCGAGGAGTGGGCTTCGCGCTGCGATCTGATGATCGCTGTCGGCTCGACGCTCGTCGTGGAGCCGGCCGCATCCATCCCCCGGATGGCCAAATCACACGGCGCCCGGCTCGTGATCGTCAACCGCGACCCTACCCCGCTCGACCCCCTGGCGGACCTCGTCCTGCATGGGGAAGCCGGCGCCCTCCTCGATCGCGCCTGCCCCTAAAGCCAAAAGGTACCAGGTACCTTTTGCCCTGAAGTTCCTCGCGCGCAGGCTCCAGGACCTTTTCGAGCATCACGCCCTGCGCGAAGAACGGTATTTCTAGAGGGTGTCCCCGCCCGAGCGGTCTAGCGAAGTCGCCTGAGCCTGACCCCTTTGGAGTCGCCTGAAGACCGCAGCCCATAAGAGGGCTGCCGCCGCGCAAAGCCCTGCGCCGAGAGCGGGCTCGCCCAGCATCCACTTGAGGGGCCCCGCCGTGGTGCAGGCGAGCGCAGCCGTGGCCAGGATCCACTGCAGCAAACTTTCGCCCCAAGATTCCCCCGCAGCGCTTGCGGTCCGCCAGAATCCAGGCGGCCTCACCTTCGCAAAAAAGTTCCGCAGGGTCTCCTCCCGCGCCGGCGGCGTCAGGAACGTCACGGGCACCCACACGAGCGCAGCGCCGAGGATCATGAACAAAAGCTCCATGGGCAGGTTGGGCGGGATACTGAGCGCCTCAAAGAACGCGGGCCGTATCAAGATGACGGGCAGGCTCACCGCCATGGCCGCGACTTCAGACCAGGCGTTGACGCGCCACCAAAACCATCTGAGGAAATAAACGGGCCCGATCGCGGCCGTGAGATTCAAGACGAAGGTAAACACCTGCCCGATGCTCTCCGTATAAAAGGAAACGACCGCGGCCGCGGCGGCGAGCGCGAGCGAGACGATTTGCCCGACCCGCACGTAGTGGGCGTCGGACGCACGCGGGCGCGCGAAGCGCTTGTAGAAGTCGTTCACAAAATAAGAAGCGCCCCAGTTCAGATGCGTGCTCATGGTGGACATGAACGCGGCGAGGAAGGAAGCCACCATCACGCCGCGCAGTCCGGCGGGCAGCAGCAGGGTGATGAGCCGGGGGTAGGCGCGCTCGTGGTCCTCGAGGTCGGGCAGCAGGAGGAGCGAGGCGAGCGCCGTCAGGATCCACGGCCAGGCGCGCAGCGCGTACTGCGCGATGTTGAACCAGAGCGTGGCGAGCGTGGCCTGGCGCTCATCGCGGCAGGAGGTGATGCGTTGCACGATGATGCCGCCGCCGTCGGTGTTTTTCCAGGCCCACCATTGGATCAGCACAAGGCCCAGGAACCAGCCGAAGGGGGAGGCGAGAAACTCCACCGGAGTTTGGGCGCCGGGGTCAAGCGGAGGAAAAAACCGCAGCTTGTCGGTGGCGGCGAGGCCTTGGACGATGGCGTCCAGACCGCCGCAGGCGTGTACGGCGTAGCCGGCGAGCAGGAAGGCGCCCGCCATGGCCACGAAGAATTGAAAGAGGTCGGTCAGGATGACGCCCCAGTAACCCGACAGGCAACTGTAGAGCGTGGTCAGGCCCATCGAGAAAGCGATCGCCTGGGGTTTCGACCAGCCCGTCGTTTCCTGCATGACCTTGACCAGGCCCGTGACCGGCCAGGCCCCCATGATGAAGGCATTGTAGAGCACGCCCCAGTAGATCGCCTTGAAACCGCGCAGGAAGGCGGCCGGGCGGCCGCTGTAGCGCAGCTCCACGAGCTCGACCTCGGTCAGCACGCCCGCGCGTTTCCAGAGCTTCGAGAAAAAAAAGACCGCGAACATGGTGCTGGCCGCCAGGGCCCAAATTTCCCAGTTGCCCCAGATGCCGCGGCGGCGCACGATGCCGGTCACGAGCAGCGGGGTGTCGGAAGAAAACGCGGTGGCGGCCATGGAGGTGCCGGCGAGCCACCAGCCGAGGGTGCGGTTGGAGGCAAAATAAGATTCGATGCCTTCGCAGGCCCGCTTGGTTAGCGCCACGCCCAGCCAAAGGCTGCCGGCCGTGTAGAGCGCGATGACGATCCAATCGATGGGCGCCATGGCTAGGGCCGCAGCATTTTGCCGAGCACGCAGGCGCGCCGGGCGCCGGTGGCCCAGGGGGCGTGGTTGATCCGGCCCTCGAGGGCGCGCAGGGCGAGGAATGCGAACGCAATCGGCTCCTTGGCTTGCGCGGGGATGCCGAGCGACTCGATCGAGCGCACGGGCGTGGGCCGAAGAAGGTCGGCGAGGTGAGCCATCAGCACGGGATTCAGCGCGCCGCCGCCGCTCACGAGGACCTCGGTGAGTGGCGCGCCGAGGAACTTGCGGTAGCTTTGCGCAATGCTCCACGCCGTGAAGTAGGTGAGCGTGGCCACGAGGTCCTCGAGCCGGCGGCGGCGCAGCGCTTGAGGCAGGAACCGCTCGTTGAAAAGTTCCCGGCCCGTGGATTTGGGCGGCGGCTTCTTGAAATAGGGATGCGAGGACATCTTGGCGACCGCACGCAGGTCGATCCTTCCCCGCAAAGCCAGCCGTCCGCCCCGGTCGAAGGCAAACCGCCCGCGCGTCGCGCGGCGCACGGCCCAGTCGATCAGGCAGTTTCCGGGCCCGGTGTCGAATGCGACGGGGCGCAACTCGCGCCCGACCCGGGTGACATTCGCTATCCCGCCGATATTTTGCAGCGTGCGAGCCGGGCCCCGGCCGAAGAAGTACTCGTCAAAGAAAGGAATGAGGGGGGCGCCTTCTCCGCCCGCGGCGATGTCGCCCGTTCTAAAGTCCGCAACCACCGGCACGCCGGTTTCCTCGGCAATCAACGCCGGCTCCCCAATCTGCAGCGTGTTGGCGGGGCGCTCGCGCGGCCCGTGATACACCGTTTGGCCGTGGGAGCCGATGACCGCCACGCGCCCGAGCGCAACGCGCGCGGACGCGAGACATTTCCTCACCGCGCGGGCAAAGAAAAGGCCGAGTTCCATGTTCAGCCGCGAGAGTTGGGGGACTGTGAGGCCCGGGCCCCGCAAAACTTCCTTGGCGAGCGCTCGCGGATAGGGGTAAGTTCGGTAGGCCGTCAATTGAAAGGAGCGCCTCTTGAAACGCACGACCGCGACCGACGCTCCATCCCCCGCCGTCCCCGCCATGATTCCCACAGTGACAGTCACCGGTATCTCTTTGTGCCTCATTGGGTTACGTCACCTCCGTCCCCGGGAGGGACGGAGGTGACGTAACCGCTTGCGCTGATTCAGCTTACCGGTGACTGTCACTGTGGATAAGTGGAGGGCGCGTTTGACGTTGCCGCCCGCGCGCGCCAGCAACCGGGCCGCCCGGCGGGCCGGCACATTGCCTAGATGCTCAATCAGAGCGAGCGCGCGGGCGCGCAACTTGCGCGACCGCGGCTGCAGGTCCACCATCCAGTTGCCGTAGACTTTGCCGAGCCGCACCATCGACGCGACCGTGATCATGTTGAGAATGAGTTTGGTGGCGGTGCCGGCCTTCAGGCGGGTCGAGCCCGCGATGACTTCCGGCCCCACGCGCGGGGCGATGAGGCAGTCGGCGAACTGCGCCAGCGGCGCGCGGGCGTTGGCGGCTAGCAACACGGTGCGCGCGCCCCGCCGCCTCGCCGCCTGGAGCGCGCCTTTCACGAAGGGCGTCACGCCGCTCGCGCTGATAGCCAGGAGCACGTCCCCGCGCCGCACTTTCCGCGACACGATTCGCCGGGCCTCGTGGTGCTGATCCTCGGCTCCCTCTTGCGAACGAAACACCGCTCGCCGTCCGCCGGCCATGACGGCTTGAACCATGGAAGGCGGCGTGTTGAAGGTGGGCGGGCATTCCGCAGCTTCGAGCACGCCCATCCGGCCGCTCGTGCCCGCCCCCACGAAGAACAATCGCCCCTTCGCCCCAAGCGAGCGGACAATCCAATCGACTGCGCGCTCAACGGCCGGCAGCACCCGCCGCACGGCCCGCGGCACGC
>CAZPNG010000177.1:0-2571 GCA_964587845.1 uncultured bacterium
CTGAAATCTCGATTCGGGCAGCATCGCGTAGATCACGGGCTCATAGGCCATGGCGATCTTGAGCACCCTTTTGATGTCCTCACACTCCAGGTCGCGGCCGTCCACGTGCACATGAAGGCCACAGCTGCGCCGCACGAAATATCCCCAACCCTGCAGGGCGGCCGTGAACCGCTCGATCTCTTGAAAGCCTTCATCACCCTGGAGAATGGGGCTCGAGTACTCGCGGCCCTCTTCCCCAAGAGACCCATCATGCTGCTTGCTCCAGTGCCCGATCTCAGCAACCGGAAAATGCTGACGCCCGTCAGCCAGGCACGCCTCAATTTCAACCCCGTACTTGCGGCTCGACACGCATTTCACAAATGAGCTGCCCGATTTCTCCTGGTACTGGATCAGCTCTTCATCGTTACTCTGCCCGCACTCCCAGCAGCCGTCGCAGTAAGGGGTGTTGTTATCGTCCCTGGAGCAGTCGAGTCTGCCGACCTCCTCGCCGCAGCTGGCGCAGAATTCCAGGCATTCCTCTGCGCACTCCTCGCAGAAGAACTCCCGTCTCAGGTCCGAATAGCGCGCCTGATCGGATTTCTCATACTCCCCGCAGGAGGAGCAGTGCACGAAACGCTCGTCGAAACACGCTTCACAGAACGCTTCACCTTCATACGTCCTGGCTTCCCCATCAGCCAGGACCGCCTGGCAGCCCCCGCACACCGTTGCACATCCTGTGTCCTCATGAACTGTAGTCATCGCTTCTCCCTCCCTGTGAAAGAACGGGCAGGCGGCGGCTTGCGGCCGCCCCTGCCCCGGCCCGTTTTCTTGTCTCATACCTTTTGTTCGCGCCGCCGCGCCGGGGGTTGGTATCCTGCAGAAAGCGGGCAAACGACCGAGATCAATCCCCCCTCGCCGCTCACGTGTGGCGCTCAGCGCACAACGATGACCCACCCGTGGTGGCGAAAGCCCTCGATCAGCTCCGCGTACCTGTGCTCATCCACCTTCCGCACGATGAGTGTTTTCACGGGATCCTCCTTTCTCAGCTCCTCGTGCCGCCTTCTCGCACAGCTCCCGTAGGGGTCCCAGGGGGATCAACCCCCAGAAGCTCCGCGGCAGGCCCGTCAGGCCCTCGAGCCGGTCGGCGTAGAACGACTTGTCATCCGTCTCAATCACAGGTTCGAAGAACATCCGGCCCCTCCCTCCTGGAAAAGAAAAAGGGCGGAGCAGCAACGCTCCGCCCTTTGTGTCCGTCGATTCCGGGCCTTCAGGAAGCTGTCTGCAGGGCAACCTCCTGGGCCTTTTCAACGCCCGCCCTCAGCTCGAACAGGTGCTCGACCCCGAGGGTAATGCCCTTTTTCGTCGGCTTGAACTCCTCTCCCGCCTGAAAGAACAGACGCACGTCGACGTACGCCTTGTTCTTGTACTCCCTCAGCGAGACTCTGATTTCCTCGGTATCGCTTTTCTTGAAACTGTGCACCACTTGAGATTCCATTTGTTGCCTCCTTGTTGTTGGATTACGCGTTGTGCCGGAATGCCTTGGGTCTGGGCGTCTCCCCACCTCCTTGGTTAAAAAGAAAAAGGGGGAAGGCAGCCCGGTCCCTCACCGGACTCCTTCCCCCCTTGGTCAAGATTTCAGGATCAGTTATCTAAGGGCGTTCTTTTTCCTGACCACCTCCTCGATGCGGGCCAGCGGATCACCCGGGTCAGTCACTTCCGCAGCCGGGACCTTTGCTTCCTGTTTTCGTTCCGGCTCCTCCGGAACAACTCTTGGCGAAACGTGCGCCGGCTGGACACCCGCGGGATCCCTGCGCTTGGCCTCGAGAGTTCGCGGCTGCGCCGGGCACCCGAAGAAATCGAGCTTCACATGGTCCGTATGCATCCACGGGCTCTTCCAGATGACCACCGCCTCGCCCCGCCTCAGCCCGCGGATCAGGTCCGGCTCCAACCGAAACGTCTGCCCCTCCCGGATCGAGCCGACACCTGTCAGCCCCTTGCCCAGCAGTTTCTCTTCAGTCTGGTAGGTCGAGATCGTCGTCCTGCGCGTGCCGCCGATCTTCGTCATCTTCTCGACCGACTGCGGGTCGTCCTGCCTCAGGATGATCTTGACGTTCGTGTTCTCGATCACCTGCTGCTGGAACGAGTAATCCCTGCGGTACACAAGGTCACCCGGGGACTGGTGCAGCAGGGTGATGGCGAATCCGGCGGCGCGGGCCTTGCTCAGGAAGTCTATGAAATTGACGTCGAGAAAACTCGAGGCGTCATCGACGAACACCGGAAAGAAACGGCGCTTTGATTCCCGCACATGCGCCTGAATGTGGCTCGAGACCGTGCGGATGTCTTGGAGCACCATTCTTCCCATCCGTTTCGCCGTTTCCCCGTAGCCCTGCAGGTTGAGCTGGAAATAGACGATCTGGTTCCTCATGTACACCCGCAGGAGGTCGATTTCCGGGTCTTCGACATCCACCAAGCTCGAGAATTCGCTGCGGGCCGTGAGATACAGGTCCGCTATGAGGCCCGAGAGGAACTTGGAGTTCTCCTTGAACTGGCCCACCATCTTGCGCAGGTCCTCTTTGAGAACCCCATCCTCCG
>CAZPNG010000178.1:0-8772 GCA_964587845.1 uncultured bacterium
GGACACGGATGTCCGGCGCCGGCGAGAGTAGAGGTCGCTTGTTTCACGACAGAAACAAGCAACCGTCCCCGAGAGTGAGTTTTCGGCGCTTCAGGCGTGCGTTTGCGGCCTATTAAGCTTGCGCGAAAACCTCGCGGACCACGATGCCGACAACTCCGAGGGCTACAGAGTTCTCGCCGAACGCCGAGGGGATAATCTTGAGCGACCCGGTGGCCTCTTCCAACCCCCATTCCTTCACGCTGGTCTTCACGGCGTCCAGGAACAGGTTGCCGCAGTTCTCGATCCCCCCGCCGATCATCACCACCTCGGGATTCAGCAGGTTGACGAGAAACGCGATCTTGCGGCCCAGCGCGGCAGCGCCTTCCTCGATCGCCTGGCTCGCCACGGCGTCGCCGTCGCGGGCGGCCTGCATGACCTCTTTCACGGTGACCTTCTTCAAGTCGCCGCCCACGAGGTCCTTGATCTTGGAAGCCTTCCCTCCTTCGATCAGGCCACGCGCGTGCCGGCTGATGCCGACGTCGGCTTCCCACCGGCCTAGGCCCTCCATGTTCGCGAGGACCCAGTCCTGGTTCTTGGGCTGCACGCTATAGACGCCCAGCTCCCCGGCCGCGCCCGACGCCCCCCGGTAAATCTCGCCGTCGATCAGGACGCCGCTGCCCATGCCCGAAAACATGTACAGCATGTGTCTCACGTCGCGGTCCAGGCCCAGCCACTTCTCGCCGAACACCGCCGCGTTGGCGTCGTTCTCGACAAAGGCGGGCACCCCGAAGCGCTTCTCGAAGATGTCCTTCACCGAGATCACGACGGAGGCATCGCGCGTGCCGATGAGGCCGGGCCAGCGGATGGTGTGGCCACGAGGATCGATCACGCCCGGGATCGCCACCCCGATGCCCAGGAGCTTCGAGGCCTCGATGCCCTTTTCCTTCACGCCCTTCTGGATGATCTCATCGACCAGGTCCGCGAGCTCACGGATCGACTGCTCCGTGTTCTGAGGCGGCCGCGGCCGCTTGAGCTCCAACAACACCGTGGCCTCGAGGTTCACCAACACCCCGACCATGTTGAGCATGTTCAAGCCCGCCCCCACGATGTACCCGGCCTTGGGGTTGAGCTCGACCAACACCGGCTTTCGCCCGCCCGTCGATTCGTCCAACTCGCCCTCCACCACAAGCCCTTTGCGGATGTAGTGGTTGACGTAGTTGGACACCGTGACGATGTTGAACTCCGTCAGGCGGGAAATGTCCGTGCGGGAGATCGGGCCGCTTTTGCGGATGGCCTCCAGAATGGCGAGGTTCTTGCGCTCCTTGTCCGTCAGGACACGGTCCGTGAGCGCGAGCTGTTTGATCATGGCGCTTGGGCTCAGGGCCTACTCCTTTGACAGAGTGATCTGGTCGATGAAGAGCGTGCCCAACTTGGGGTTGGAGTTCACGTCGTCAAACACTACGACGAATTCGTTCAAGCTCTTCCAGTCCTCGACCTTGCGGAACTTCTCGAACGGAATCGAGAACTTCTGCCACTCTTCCGTAATGCCGCTCACGATGTACGGGGAGGGCTTGTTGGAGCTGTCCTTCAGCTCCACCTTCACGCGCGGCGAGAACCCGCTGTCCTTGGCGCCCTTGACCCAGAAATTCAACGTGTTGTACTCCGAGGCATCTTGCCCCGAAAGCTTCATCCACAGCCCGTTGTAAGCGGGGTTGGGGGAATCCACGTCGTAGTCCAGGCGCACGGAATAGCCGTACTGGTCGCCTGCGGCGTCATCCTCCACAAACGACAGCTTGATCTCCTGCGTGTCATCGTTAGGGTCACGATCCCACGTGCCGAAATCCCCGCCGATATTGTTGGGCTTGTCGCCCGTGTTGAAATCTGCAACCACCAGCTCCCCGGCCCCGGCCTCAGCGCCGGCCGCGCCCCAGAAACCCAGGGCCAAGCCCAGCGCAAGCGCCGCAGCGAGAAAGCCCTGCCGCCGAACTTGCCTTGCGAACGCGTTCATGTTGTGTTGCCCTCCCTTAAGTTGGCGAACCGCAACCGCTTGCGTGTTCGGATCACGTTCCTTGTTCAAAGAATGATTCCACTCCCAAGATCGGCTCAAACGCTTTCCCGACCGGGTCGGCGTGAAAGCGGCGTACGATCACGTTGTTCTTCAGGGCGTTGGCGAGCGCGAGAAACGTCATGCCCTGATCCAGCACCAAATACATGCGGTTAGGCCTGCCCGCCTTCACGTCCACCGAGTCGTAGAGCCCGTAAGGTCCGTAGCAATCGTAGCGGGCCAGGAATGTGCGCACGTTCTCGATGGCTGTGCGCCGGTCCACCGCCATCGCGAGAAACGAGACATGCGGCGTCACAATGCCTTTGTCCGCATATCCTTTGGCCCCCAGCGCTTTGACCCCGAACTCCCCGTACTGGGACTCTTGCCCCAGCAGGAAACTACAGGGTGAGAGGCCCCAAACCGGGTAGCCCTTCTCCTCCAGGGCGTAGCGGCGTTGAATCGCGATGGCGCGCGCGTTGTTGGCGCCCAGGCTCTTCAGCGCCAGGCCCTGCTCATTGACGAACAGGGTCGGCATCAGAAACTCAAAGAGCGAACCGCCCCAGCTGGGGACGATCGGGACCCCGCCGACCTCGTAATAGCCCTGGAAGACCCTGCGGCCTTCGTAGACGCGATCGTCGCCTTTTGGCAACTGCGTCTGCCAGTCCCACTCGGCCGGCAGGGTGCGGTGCAGCCGAAACCAGTGATCGCGCGGAAGGTCGCCCTTGCCGATGCCGATGACGCTTGCGATGCGCGCTTCCGAAACCAGCTGGCCGTAATGATGCCCAGACGGCTGGGCCTCGCCCGACTCGCTCACCTCGAGGCCCAAGTAGAGAAGACCTTTGGCCTCATCGTAGAGCTCCCGAAAATTCATTTCCGCGAGCAGGCGCGAGGCTTGGGGCGCAACCTCCGGGAACGACTGGCGCACGACGATTAAGCCGGCCGCCAACCACCCGTTGTCGACGGTCGAAATGAACCGGCGCGTCACCTGGCGGTTGGTGGTGCTGTAGTAATTATGAAAGAACCCGTGCCAGCGCGGCAGCTTTTCAAGCGACTCAAGCGAGCGCGTCAGGCGCTCTATGGCCCAAGGCCGCTCGACGAAGCCGAGCTCAAGGGCCCCGACGATCGCCGCATAATAAAGACCGATGTTCGTGGGCGAGGCGTAATCGCCGATCTTCAGCGGCGGCTCGAGCTTCAGGTGGTCGATCGGAAACTCATTGCGCCGGTCGACCAAGTCCGCGAAATAAAGCCAGCTGTCGCGCGCGAGCTCCCGCAGAAGCGCGTCGTCGAAAAGCCCCGCAAAGGTCGCCGCCGGCTTGCGGGGCTTGTCGCGAAACCCGTACAGGTTGTCAGCCAGAGAATGAAAGAACAGGTCGGGGTCGCCGCGAAACGCGATTTCATCGACGAGGATCTCGCCCTTCTCCCCGTCCAAGACCCGAAGGCGCAGCGCCTTCAGGCGGTCGAAATCGACTTCCCGGAAGGCGCTTCGGGGAACGAGAGCTTCGTGCCAGGCGCCCCGTTTGCCGATGTAAAAGGGCGCGAGCGGCGTCTCGCCCGACTTTCCTCCGGCGTCTTCGAGCTCAAGCTCGAGCGACTCGCGTAGCGCCCCGCCTCCCTTCACGTACAGGGACAATGCGCGGGCCTGACTCATGTCCAGGCCGTTCAGCCCGGTCTCGAAGGCGCCCCCCTGGAATTGCAGCGCCAGAGAGTTCCCAGCCGGGCGCACCGCGTCCTCTGCAGGGTACCTCAGACTGCCCGACCCCACCGTGACCCAGCGGCCCCCCAGGTCGTTTTCTCCGCGCGCGCCGGTGAAATCATCCACCAGCTTGCGTTGCGTGCGGACCGTCAGCGCCTCGCCACGGTACACCGGGATGAGCGCCCGGACTTCCTGAGGAATGACCGGCGCGCAACCGGAAGAGAAAACTCCCCCCGCCAAGATGACAAAGAGCCCTAACCTAACTTCATTAAACAAATGAATTGGAGATTTCGTGGACTTTATAAAAGACAAGGTAATTATAGGGTTTGCCGGGCCGGCACGTCAATGAAAATCCCGCCCCCGAGAGCTTCTCTAACCTATTCGCTTAAAATGCCTTATGAACAGGCCGGTGTCAGCCGAGGACAACCTCAACCCGGTGCGTCTTGCCATCCCCCAGAATCGGCAGCACCGGTTTCGCGAGCTTCTTGCCGTCTAAGCGAATCTCGCGCACCCCGCCGGAAACGCGCGCGGGGTTGCGAACCTCGATCTCATAGGTCGCGCCCCGAAAGGTCCGGCGCACGTGGAAACGGTCCCAGTCCTTGGGGATCTGAGGGTCGACCACCAGGCCCTCCGCTGTCGCCCGCACGCCCAGGATCCAATCCAGCCCGACCCGGAACATCCAAGCTGCGGACCCCGTGTACCAGCTCCAACCGCCTCGGCCGAAGAGGGGCCCGTCGGGCCCGTCGATGTTGCCCGCCGTCACGTAGGGCTCGGCGTAATACAAGGAAGGGTTCAGGCCACGGAGCGGCGGGCTCATGCGCCGATAGGCGTCGTAGGCCCGCTCGCCGTTTTTCATCATGCACTCGGCCTGGATGGCCCAGGTCGCCCCATGGGTGTAGACGCCCCCGTTTTCGCGCACGGAGGGCGCATAGCGCGTGATGTAGCCGATCGTGGGGTCAGTTTTGGAATACCCCGGCGTGAGGAGGAGCGGGCCGTACTCGCGGAACAGATGCTTCTCGGCCGAGGCCATGGCGATTTTAGCGCGCTCCGGTGAGGCCGTGCCCGTGATCACGGCCCAAGTCTGACAGTTGAGGAAGATCTTGCCCTCGTCGTTCTTCTTGCTCCCCAGGGGCCGGCCGTCGTCGCGGGTGGCGCCGAGATACCACTCCCCGTCCCAAGCGTGCTTGTTGATGGCTTCCTTGAGGGCCTTGGCGCGCTCCAAGTATTCTTTTTTGCGCGCCAGGTCGCCCTCCGCGGCGCAAAGGGGCGCGAAGCGGTTCAGGATGCCGTAAAGGAAGTGCCCGAGCCAGATGGATTCGCCCTTCCATTGAGTGCCCACGTGGCTCAAGCCGTCGTTCCAGTCGCATTCGCCGATCAGGGGCAGTCCCCGCGGCGAGAACCGCGCGAGCACTCGGTCGATCGCCCGCACGCAGTGTTCATAAAGCTCGCCGTCGATGAGGTTCTGGGTCTCGGGATCTGGCAGGTAATCCACCCGCTCATCAAGGATGGAGTCGTCCCCGGTCTCGTCCAAGTAATTGAGCATCACGAACGGCAGCCACAGAAGGTCGTCGGAGCAGTGCGTGATCGCCCCCATGTTCGTGCCCGGGTGCCACCAGTGATATACCGTGCCGTCCGAAAATTGCTGCTCGGCGTGCAGCAAGATTTGCTTTCGTGTGAGGGAGGGGTCGAGGGGCAAATAGACGTGGCTGTCTTGAAGCTGATCGCGGAAACCGATGCCGCCCGACTGCTGATAGTACGCGGCTCGCGCCCACAGGCGGCCCGAGATGGTCTGGTACTTGAGCCAGATATTCGTCATGAAGTTGAGCGCCTCATCGGGCGTGTCCACCACGCAGCCGTCCACGATGCGGTCCCACCGGGTCTTCACCTCGGCCAGCCCCGAAGCCACCGCTTCGCGCGTGGCGTACTTGCGGATCAGCCGCTCAGAGTCCTTGCGCTCGCGCGCCGCGCCCAAAACAAAGATAAGCGTCTTTTCTTCGCCCGGCTTAAGCGTCACGTCGGCCTGCAGGGCCGCCACCGGGTCCACCCACTTGCCGTCGCGGCCCGCGAGTTTTCCCGCTTGCACGGAGGCCGGCAAGGCCCCCGAGCCGTACATTCCCAGGAAACTTTCCTTGTCGGCGTCAAACCCCGAGGCCTTTTGGTTTGTGAGTGCGTGGAAGGCTTCGAGGGGCTTTTCCGAAAGCCCGGTGGAAATGAACCCCGGCACGAGCGGCGGCCGCTTGCGCCCGAAAATCGCGGAAAGCTTGCGGTCAATGGCCGTCTCGATGAACGTCTTTTGAAACTCGCGGTGGGTGTCGCCTGCATTCCCCAGGGTCCACTCGAAATACGTGAACACCGAAAGGTCGCGCTTCTGGCGCGACTCATTCTTGAGTTCCAGGAGCCAAACCTCGAGCGGGTCTTTGGCGTCCACAAACACCGTCTTGCGGCTTCGGATGCCGTTTGAGGCAAGCGACAGGACCGAGTAGCCCTGGCCGTGGCGCACCTCGAAGCTCTCAAGCTGCGGGCGGCAGGGCTTCCAGGTGGCCGACCACACGGCCCCCGTTGCGCGGTCTCGCAGGTAAATGTATTTGCCCCACTCGTCCTTGATGAGGTCCTGGTCCCAGCGCGTGATGCGCGAGAGGTTGGAGTTCTCGCGCCAGGAAAACCCGGAGCCGGTCTGCGATTCAATCATGCCGTAGTCGCCGTTACTGATCACGTTCACCCACGGGCGGGGCGTGTCGGGCCGGGTGATCACGTACTCGCGGCCGTCGGCCGTGAAGTAGCCGTGCGAAGACTCGAACTTGCGCCCCGCTCCCCCCTTGCGCGGCGCAGCTTGCGGCTTCCCGGATGCGGCTTTCTTCTTGGTTTTGAGTGCAGCGGACGGCATGGACTCTCCTGTGGATTGCGACGAGCGGCGCTTCACCGCTCTTGGGCGAGCATCTGGTTGATTTGCGGGATGATTTTTTTTGCCGCTTCCTCGGCCGTTTCCTTGCCGTTGAACAGCAAATCAAACTCAGGCTGGAGAATCTTGGCTTCGATTTCCCGCCACTTGGGGTGGAAGGGATCGTAGCGGGCGTGGGCCACAGCGGCGTTCAACATTTTCTTGTTCACGGGGGGGGTGACGGTGTCCCCGCCGAAGGCCGGGCCGTCGGCCACCGAGATGCGGCCCGGCTGCGCCAGGCCCCGGCGCGCCAGCTCGGCCTGCGACTCGGCGCCCGAGAGGGCTTTCAAGACTTCCCAGGCCGCCTCGGGATTCTGGGTGGTCTTCAACATGGCGTAGCCCGTGCCGCCGGTGCCAAACCCGCGCACGCCCTGGTCGTTGGCGGGAAACATGACGACATCCCAGCGGAACTTGTGGTGGCGCAGCGTGGGCGTTTCCCAAAAGCCCGAGAGGAACATCGCCACCCGGCTGCTTGAGAACATGATGTCGATGGGCATACCGAGGTTCGCCAGCGCCACCGGTGTGGGCATCACGCGGTGTTTGTTGATGAGGTCGGCGTAAAACTGCAGGCCCTCGATCGTCTTGGGATCGTCCAAGGTAGCGCGCTTCGGGTTGCGCACGTCATCCACGAGCGCGCCCCCGTTGCCATAGATGAAGTTCTGCCACGCCCAACCGTAGAAGCCGTACTGCGTGATGCGCCCCTCGGCGTCGCGCTTGGTGAATCGCTTGGCGAGCTCGAGAAACTGCGACCAAGTCCAATCATCCGTGGGATACGGGACGCCCTCCTTGTCGAAGAGGTCCAGGTTCAAATAAACGCACGCGAAGGGCGCGGTGTCGCGCGGGATGGCCAAGAGCTTGCCTTTGTAGGTGAAGCGGTCGAGCACTTCCGGGAAAAAGTCCGCGCGGTCGAAGGTGGGGTCCTTCTCAAGAAACGGCGATAAGTCGTTGAGAACGCCGCGGGTGGCGAAGTCCACGAACATGTTGACTTCCGCCGCAATCACGTCGGGCGCCACCCCGCCGGCCACGCGCGTGAGCACCTTCTGCGCGTAGCCTTGAAAGGGCGCGTGCTCGAGCTCCAGTTGGATTTCGGGGTGAGCTTGCCGCCAGGGCTTCAGGGAGGAGGTGATGATCTCGATTTCGTCGGGGCTGCCCCAGAAGGCCACCTTGACGGTCTGCGGGCCGGCGGGCTTCTGGGCCTGGCCGCAGCCGGGGAGGGCAAACAGCACCGCCCCAATCAAGACAATGGCTTTGGTCCGGGCAAGCATCTTACGATGCCGCCTCAGACGACCGCACAGCAGGCCGGATCTCCTCGCCCGCGCGCGCATCGCTCGCCCACACGCGCGCATTGGCCGTGCGCTTCTCGACGCGGGTGGGATAGAGGTCGAAAATCACCTCATCGGGCTGAAACCACAGCTTGATCTCCCGCTCGGCGTCGGAGGGATTGGCCGAAGCATGGATGACGTTTTCATAGATGCCCTTCTGCGTGATGCGCCCGTACTGGCCGCGCACCGAGGTGGGGTCGGCTTGCTCGGGGTTGGTGCCGCCGGCGATCGCGCGCACCTTCTCAATCGCCCCCTCCCCTACGTACACCATGGCCAGCACTTTCTTGCGGCTATGGAACTCGCCCATGATGTACTTAATGAGAGCTTCAAAGAAGGGCTTGCCCTTGTGTTCCTGATAGTGTGTTTCCGCGAGCTCGCGGCTCACGCGGACCACCTTGGAGGCGCCGATCTCGAGCTTGGTCTCGCTCAGGCGGGTCAGGATGTTACCGGTGAGGGATTTGGCCAGCCCATCAGGCTTGACGAGGACGAGAGTCGCTTCAGGCGCCATAAGGGTTGCAATTATAACCAGTTGCGAAAAAAGTGTCAATCAAAGCCGCTTAGAGCCCGTCCCGGCTACGCGCGGTCGATGCTCAGGGCGTCCAGCAGGCGGTCGAGGCCATCGAGCGAAGCATAGCGCATTTCCACGCGCCCCTCGCCCTTTTTGTTCGCGAAGATTCGCACGCGAAGGCCCAGCTTGTGTTCGAGTTTGGCCTCCAAGTCCAGGATGTTGGGGTCGAGCCGCCGGGCGCGCTTGGCGCTTCGCTTGGCAGCCACGCTTCGGGACACGATGGCTTCG
>CAZPNG010000179.1:0-4266 GCA_964587845.1 uncultured bacterium
TAACGCCCCTTCAACCCCGAGAACGGCCAGAAGAGGCGCGAGTGCGTGCCCGGCAGCCACGACAACTCGCCCGCCCAGAAAGCGGAGCGGAGTTCCTTTTGAAGCGCTGCTGTCGTGAGCTCGCCGCGAGCCTGTGCACGCGAGGCGGAGAGGCGCATGGTCTGGAGCGCGCTGTGGACGTGAAGCGAGAAGTTCTCACGGACGCGCGCGAGGCGCCGGGGATTGCGGGTCTTGGTGCGGATCCAGTCCATCCACTGCTTGAGTCCATCGCGCAGAATTTCTTGAAGAAACCCGCGCTCGGCGGCCGTGAACTCGCGCGCCAGATGAATCTCGCCTTGCACGTTGTAGAGCGCGTAAATCATGAGGCGCGCTTCGTAGGGATCCTGCTGGTCAAAAATGCGCTCAAAGAGGTCGACGGATGAAGTCGCCTGTCTAAACTCATCCTCATACGCGCGAATTTTGCCCGACTCATCCACCTGAGCATCCTCGCGCGTCGGTGAATACAAATCCAGAATGCCATCGCTGATCCCTTTCCAGATGCCGATGAAATCGAAATCTGTGCGCACATGCCTGCGGAGCTGGCTCATGAGGCGGGGGACCACACTCTGAGACTGCCGCAGGATGCCCGAGCGCCAGTATTTGCGCACGGTGAGCAGCTCCCCTTTCACAATCAGGTAGCGGCTGCGGAAGGTCTGGTGGAAAGCGGTGGCAATGTGCATCAAAACGATGTCGCCGAACTTGGCTTTGCGCAGGCCCGAGCGGCGTGATTTGACGCCAAAATCCTTTACGTCGTCGTGCATGAAGCCCTGCCGGTCGAAGCCGCCCGTCAGGCGCCACAGGTCGGAGCGCACGAGCAGGGCCGTTCCCGAAATCGGCGCCGGCGTGTGCCAAAAAAGCTTTTCGGTTCCCCTCAGGCGGTGGCGCCTGTGCGCATGGGCGAACTTCTGTTCCATCTCGGCCAACTGCCCGATCTGGGTGAAGAAGTCAGGGTGGCGGCCTGTTTCGGCGTACATCCTGGCCAGCAATTCCTCGTCATCCCCGGTGAACAGATGGCCGAAGCCGATGTCCCCGGCGGCTCCCACGAGCGGCTGGTTTTTGACGGCGTGGATCATCCGCTCCAGACCCGGGCAGTCGATCAAACCGTCGTTGTTGAGAAAATACAGGTAGTCCGCGCCGCCGGCGAGCGCCAGCCGCGCCGCCTGGTCGTTGCCTCCGTTGTAGCCGAGGTTCATGCTGTTGCTCACGAGCGTCGTGCGCTCGCGAAGCGATCCGGGGATGAGCTCTCCCGGAAAACGAGCCGGGGAATTGTTGTCGACCACGATCACCTCGAAGTTCGGATAGGTCAGATGCGCCAGGTTGCGCAGCAGCTGCAGTGTCGCGTCGGGAGTGCTGCCATAATGCAGGATTACAATCGAAACCTTCGGCGTGTCCTCCAGCTCGTAGTAGGTGCCGTTCGGCTGCCGACGGTGCGACAGGAACCAGTCGAGGTGCTCGCGGAAGTCCCGCTGGGCATCGACATCGTCGAGACGTGTCTCCCTGAGCCGTAGCCGCAGGAGCCTCGCCGTCGCGCGGTCCTTTCGCGCCAGGCGCGCCAGATCGCTCCGGAGCGTGCGGGCCGAGGACTGGCGGGCGCCCGGCCGGCCATAATCTTCGCTCAAGTGACCTTCACGTGGACTTTGGGTGGCCATGCCGCGGAACATCGAGAGCGGAATGCCGCCGCGCAGATCAAGCACGTCGAGGATGCGGGCGGTGCCCGCAATGTTTTCGTGGTCGAGCTGAATGACGTTGGGGTTCACGCGGCCCATGGAGCTCGAGTGCCCGCCCACGTTGAACCCCAGCGCGCGCAGAAAAAGGGTCAGCAGGCCCCGGTCTCCCCCATTGGTGTGCGCGGAATCGCCGATGATGAGGAGCTTCGACTCATCCGCGCCGAACCGCTCCATCCAAAAGCGCAGTGCGTGTTCCTTGTGGTGCAAGACAATGCGCACGCCGTGGGCGCCGGACTTGTAAATCTTCGCCACGAGCCCGTGCCGGGCCAGGTGATGCGTGACGAGCGGCGAGATCTGATCGATGAATTGATCGGGATCGATGCGGACATTGCGAAGATCAACCCGGTAATCCGCGCTGGCGCGATGAGCGCGCACATCGACCTCAAACTGTCCCCGGAAGGCGCCTTGGAGCGCTTCAACCAGTTCGTTGCGCACGGCCGCCGGCATCAGGCCCTTGCGGTTGTACTCCTTAAACTGCACCTTCTGACCCTTGCGGTTGTAGGTTTGCCCACGCGCGCCGCCGTCCGTAAAGACGCAGACGTTCGGCCGCAGTTCCGCCGGCGCGGCGGCGATGAAGCCGGCGAGGCGCCCGTCCACGTTCTCCTCGATGTCGTCGGTGATGATGACAATGCGCTTGCCCTTCTTGAGGAGCGAGAGCAACCGCTGGATCATTTCCGGCGAGAGTGGCTGATCCAGCCGCACGAGCGTCCCGTCCAAGTCCAGGACCACGGTATCAAACTCGCGTAACTCCTCCGGCGCTCGGGGCGTTGCAGCCGGCAGCTCCACGCCCGCCCATTGCAGGAACCGCCGGAACTCGCGCCGCGAGGCGTTGATGTATTGGCGCGAGGGCACGACACCGTAGCCCTCCTCGTAGGCGAGATAAAACTGCTTGAAGTTGTCCGTGTCATCGAAATAAGCCGAGTGATGATTGCCGCCGAGGTACCCCCGCTTCACGCGGCCGGGGACCGCCGCCGGCTCCATGGCGGCTTGGATGAGCACGAGATCGGATCCTGTGATCTCCTCAACCGACTGCATCTTGCGGGCGGTCCGCGCTGGCCGTTTTGCCTTGCGGATCGAAAGCTCGTCCGTCCCGGGATACCAATAATGAAGGCGGCAGGCCTCGCGCGTGGCCGGCTCAATCCCCCGGGCCCGAATGCGCTGGATGAACCTTTGGACCCAGGGCTTGGCTTGAAGCTCTCTCAAGAAGGCCTCGTCCATGTAGAAATCTCCCGGATTGAAGTGGATTCCCAGGGCGACGAGAACGGCCATCATCCAGTTGGGATAGCCCTTGGCCTGCCCGTCCGGAATGTGCGCGGAGCTGCGGGGCGCCTTGGGATCGACCGACGAGGAGGCGTCGACGACGATCATGACGGGCCGCTCCCGCAGGATGAAGCTCTCCTCAGCCGGCGAGAACAAATCGTCGCGCAGCACAAACTCATTGTTGTGCGACTCCGAGGACCCCACCTTGGTCGAGATCACCGGAATGTCCGTGCCGACGACGAACTTGCCGCCGTCGCGCTCCTCGGTGATGGGCGCCATGGCCACCGCGCCGTAGGAGAGGTTCTCAATCACCACCACGGGGCGCCTCAGTGCACGAGCACGTTCGGCGATTTCCTGAATTTTCTGCCAGGTGAGGAACGCCTCGTAGACCAGGCCGCGGATTTCGAGCTCGTGTTCGCGCGTGATGGCCTCCGCCTCGCCGTGCAGCACGACCCGGCCCGCGCGCGCGGCCGCGATGATCTTGAGAAAGTCGTCGAACGGAAGCCGGCGCTTGACGGGACCGCCCTTGAGACTTTCCAGGAGCATCAGGTAGTTGAGGTTGACGTGGACGGGATTCGCGATGTCGAAACCGCCGCGCTGGATCTTGAGGATTTCAGCGGCATATTCTCGGCGGATGCGCTCGACGGCCTGTACCGCAAAGCCGCGCACCTTGCCATCTTCGTCGACCAAGAGCTCGACGAGGGCGGGAATCGCCGCGGCCTTGCCGGGGCCGATCGTGGCAATGGCATTGACGAGCGCCGCGCGCACAAACACATGGGAGTGATGAATGAAACGGGCGAGGTCTTCCATGGCATCTTCAGCCGGCGGGCCGATTGCGCCCAGCGCCTCGATGCAAGCGAGAAGGATGCGCGTGGTGATGCGCGGCTCCAGAAGGATCGCCCGCAGGGCGGCCACCGCCCCTGGTCCCATCTGACGCAGCGCGCGGATCGCCTCTACGCGGTTGTTCTCCGATTCCCGCTCGCGCAGGGCCGTTTCGCGAAGGCGCTCCACGGTGGCGGGGTCGTCAGCCAGGGATGCGCCGAGAGTCTGAAGGACACGGGCCGAGCGCCCACGGATGGCGCGGCTGCGATGGTTGAGCGCCCGGCGCGCCAGCTCGCGAGCGCCGTCCACCCCGCCCGCCATTTCAACATCACCGTCGTAGAGCGCCGTAAAGAACCGGGCTTGCGGCGAAAAAATCTGATGGCGGGCCTGCATGATCGCGAGCAGAGTCTCGCGCGCG
>CAZPNG010000180.1:0-2603 GCA_964587845.1 uncultured bacterium
AGGTGATCGGCCTGTGCGGCGGTTATCAGATGCTCTGCGAGCGCATTGAGGACCCCGATCTCGTGGAAGGGTCCGTGAGCGCCATGCAAGGCCTGGGCCTGCTCGGCGGCAGCACGGTGTTTTCCAGCTGCAAGCAAACCACGCGGGTGCATGCCACGCATCTGGCAAGCGGCGTGGAAGTCGAAGGCTATGAAATCCACATGGGTTTCACGCGCCACGACCTCCTACGCGAGCCGGTTTTTCGGATTGCGCCGTCGCTGGGCTTCCCCGAGGAGCGCTTCGACGGCGCCGTCACCCGCGGCGGGCAGATCTGGGGGACCTATCTGCATGGGATCTTCGATGCGCCGGAGCTTCGCGCGGCCGTGCTGCGGCCGGGCCGCGAGAAGCACGGCTTGAGCGCGCGGGCTCCCGCCGGCGGCCCCGCGAAAGACCCCTACGATCACGTCGCCGATCTTCTGGCTGCGAACTTTGACCTGGGACTCTTGCATTCCCTCGTCGGCGTGCAGGCTCCGGCCCACGCCTTCTAACACTCCCGACGAAGCAATCTCAGCGGGAACGGTGCGTTTTCAGGAAGGCCGACGGCTGGGTGAAGAATTCCGACCCCGCCACCTCGGGAAGATCGTTGTGGTGGCCGCCCTCAATCCAAAAGGCTTCTTTAGGACCGGCGAACAGCTCGAAAAGCTCGCGCCCCATGCGGACTGGGCAGATTTCGTCCTCGGTGCCCTGGAGGAGAAAGACGGGCACCGTCACAGACCCGGCTCGCGCGCGGTTGTCGAATCGATACTTTGCCAGCAGAAAGTCGGGCACCCAGCCGTAGTGAGTCTTCGCCAGCTCTTTGAAGGTGGTGAAAGGCGCCTCGAGGACGACGGCCCGGACTTTCCCTTCGGAGGCCAGCTTGAGGGCGGGGGCGGAGCCGATCGATTCGCCGTAGACAATCAGGGCATCGGCCGCCACGTTCTTTTCCCCCAGCAGCCAGCGCTGAGCGCGCTCGGCGTCTTCGTAAAGGTCCGCCTCGCGACGGATCGAGCCCGTGCTTTCGCCGTAGCCGCGGTAATCGACGAGAAAAACCGAAAATCCCTGCTCCAGCCACCCCTTGGCCTTCGGCAGCCGGTCGCTCACGTTGCCGGCGTTGCCGTGAAGGAAGAGCAAGGTGCCCGCCGGACGCTCGGCCCGGAAGAACCAGCCGGCAAGAGCGATCCGGTCGCTCACGGCAACCTGCGCGGGTTCAGCCTTCAGGCCGAAATCTTCGGGCTGAGCCAGGTAGTTTTTTTCCGGAAAGAAGATCAGGTTTTCAAGCATCAAGATTCCGCATCCTGCCAGAATGAGTGCGGCGGCTGCCAGCCCGCCAGCTGCGCTTGACAAACGGAGCATGACGAGGACAATAGCATACTTTCCACCCAGAGGAATTTCTAATGCAAACTTCGGTCCCCTCGAAGCGGGCCCGCCTCATCCTGTTGGCCGCGGTGGTCCTGTCGCTTGCCCTGCAAGCGGTCTTCGCCCTGACGCCCATCCGCAAGATGCGCAAGCAGGACTGTTTCTGGATGCTCTTTGAGGTGGACCGGCTGATGGAAGGCCAGAACCCCTACACGCGCATCCTCCACGACACGATGGAGCGTGGCCACTACCCGACCCACCTGCCGCTCATGTACCTTGCCGCAGCCCTCCCAAGGCTCCTCTTCAAGGTCGTCCGATTTGCCCCTTGGCTTTACATCCTGAGATTTGTCAACCTGCTCGCGACACTGGCCATGGCGCACCTGCTGCTTCGCCTGGGCACACGCACGGCCGGGCCGGCGTGGGGCGTGGGAGCGGCCGTGGTCTGGCTCGCAAACTTTTTCACGTTCTACGTGCAGAAAGTCGCCCAAGTGGACCTGATCGTGGTGTGGGTGGTCGCGCTGTCGGTCATCAGTCGCGAGCGGCGCCGCAGCCTCAGCTGGTTTCTCCTGGGTGTATCGCTTGCCATCAAGCACTTTGCGGTTTTCCTCGTGCCGCTTTATCTCGCCGAGGAAAAATCCCTTCGCGATGCCGTGAAGGGAGTTTTATGGTGCGCCGCAGTCCCGCTGGCGGTGTCCATTCCCTTTCTCTTCTGGGATGCGCCGGGATTGATCGCCTCCGTCGGCTACTCGGGCACTCGGGGCGGGAACAATTGGTTCACCTATTTCCTGGCGAACGAGGGTTTCCTCGGCCGCTTTGAGTTGCTCAAGGCCCTCGGCCTGGTCTACCTCTTTGCCTGGCGCGGGCGATGGCCGCTCGCGGGCGCCGCCACGCTCCTGTACGCTTTCTTTTATCTGCTCAACCCGGTGATCTACCAGCAGTACTTCGTCTACGGCATTTTCTTCCTCACCCTCTATGTTCTGACGGATCGAGAGCCGCGCCGTTGGATCGAAGGCCGTTGGGGGGTCCTTCGGCGCCTCACCGCCCGGGCCTGAGCGTCGGGCAAGAGGATTCACCATGCGCGATCTCCTCGAAGCCCTTTCTTACAGCTTCTTCAAGCGCCGTCTTGCAGCAAAGCTGCGCGCCCTCCAGGAGGCGGAGGATCCCTGGGGAGGCGTCACGCTCAGCCTGGCCTTCGCCCCGTTCATCCGAGAGGAGATGGGCAAGCTCCC
>CAZPNG010000181.1:0-6398 GCA_964587845.1 uncultured bacterium
CAACGTCTTTTGGGAGCCGACGTTGAGCTGCAACCAGACGTGGCCGCCGCGAATCGCCGACTGATACGCGTTGTACGCCATGACATGGAGGCCCTGGCGCGCGCAGAGTCTGCCAAAGACTTCTCCCGTGGAGGCGATTCCGTCTCCGGCAGCCCCGGCGATCCGTACGACGACACTTTCTCGCTGGCTTTCAGCAATCACGCGGGAGTTCCCCCCTTCTAACGAACATTCCTGCACAAGGAAACCGAAGACTAGGAAAGAAGACCGGAGAGGCAGGCGCCATTCTATCAGATCGCCTACGGGGCGGCAATTTCATTCATTCGCAGCGCTTAGAGCGTGCGTTTGGACAGGACCTTGCCGGCTGAGTCGAACTCGTAGAGGATCGGCAGGCCCGTGGCGATGTTGAGCTCGAGAACTTGTTCCTTGGTGAGTTTGTCCAGCTCCATCACGATCGAGCGCAGGCTGTTGCCGTGCGCGGACACAAGCAGATTCTTCCCGGCCTTCAGGTCGGTGAGGATTCGGCTCTTGAAATAAGGAAGCGTGCGGGCGGCCGTGTCCTTGAGACTCTCGCTCGTGCCGTCGGGGTTCCACTCGGTGCGCTCGGTGGGCGGGGGGATGTCGTAGCTGCGCCGCCAGATGTGCACCTGCTGATCACCGTATTTCTTGGCGGTCTCGGCCTTGTTGAGGCCCTGGAGCGCGCCGTAGTGGCGCTCGTTGAGCGCCTTGTCCCGCTCGGTGGAGAGGTTCTTGATCCCCATTTCCTCAAGTGTGAGGCGAAGGGTTTCGGTGGCCCGCTGAAGGACCGAGGTGTAGGCCTTGTCGATGCGCACCGCGGCGGCCTTGAGCTTGCGGCCCGCGGTTCTCGCCTCTTCAATTCCGCGCGGGCTCAAGGGGACGTCGACCCAGCCGGTGAAGCGGTTCTCGAGATTCCACTGGGATTCGCCGTGGCGCAGCAGGATGAGGGTCGCCATAGGGGCGGCATTATAGCATGGCGGCCGGGGACATGCGGGGGGGCAGGCCGGAGTGAATCCGGTTCGAGGGCATGAGCGAGATAGATTCGGCCTGGACGGTCGAATCTGTCGAGCGGTCAAGCGCAGACTCCCCGGACGGGAGTCTAGGTGTGCCCGAGAATCGGTTTCACGAAGGCCCGTTGGGGGGCACGCCGTGCACGACACCGGAGATGCCGGTTGGACGTTCGTCAGCGCGGGTAGATTCTAGGCGTGCCGGAGCCGCCGGACGCACCCCCCAAACAGGAGATCCATAACCCGTGTATTTACAAGATTTTAAATGAGCTCAGAATGCCGAGCAAAAAAATCCCCGCGAACGGGGCATTGAGAGCCGGGAAGATCACGAGGCACTACAACCCTAACACATGTTAGCCCGATGTCAAGGGCTGAGCACACTTTCCGTACGGGAAGGGGGGTTACACAAGTTTTACCCATTTTTCCTTGCCTGCCGCGAACTAGGAATGCATAATACGGCTGCCTCGATTTTCTCCCAAGACGGCCTCAAATCCTCCCAGGATGGGACCAACAGAAGGAAAACCACATGAAAAGTAGCTCACTCGTCTATCTTATCGGCGCGCTCCTGACACTCGCAGCTGCCGCACCGGCCCAGAGCGCCGTCCTCAACGTGGCGCCCGGGGAATCAATCCAGGCGGCGCTCGATCTGGCGCAGCCGGGCGATACCGTCCGGGTCCAGGGGGCGCCGGGCATTCAATACAATGAGCGTCCGGTGTTTCCGGCCTTCGGGGAAAACGAACTCCTGACCCTGGAGGGCGTGGCGAATCCGGTGATCAACACCAATGTTCCCGGAGACGAGGACATTCTCGTCCTACGCAGCGGAGTCACCCTGCGGGGGCTCACGGTGTTTCACCTGACCCGTGACGCCCGCACGCTCGTGGAGATTCCCTACAACGTGCAGCACGCCACGATCGACGGGTGCACCCTCTTGGGCCAGGTTCAGTTGAACGGCAGCGGGAACCGCATCGAGAACAGCTCCGTGCGCGGCCTGGGCCCTGTCCTGAACATCCTGGGCGGCAACAATGTCATCTCGAAGAACCTGATTTGGTCGGTGCGGCCGGTCATGAGTTCCGACTTCGACGTTTTCCAGCCGGTGGTGTTTGTTTCCGCCACGCCGCTGCAAAGCCAGGCGGTGGGCGGGAATCTTTTCTCGGGCGACACGATCGTGGGGTGGAGAAGTCTGCGCCCGAAGCCCCGCAGCGCCCCGTTTGATGCGGTGGGGCTCTTTGTCCACTCGCTCGGCGGCCCCGGCAACCGCGTGGTTGATTCGATCATCGTGCGCAGCGCGCGCAGGCGGGGCGACATTTTGAGCGGCTTGCACCCCGTGGACGTGGCGCACAGCTTTTTGAAGGCGGGTACACGGATCGCCGCGGTCCAGCTGGGAACAGGCGTCCTGGTGGGTGTGGGTGTCCCGATCAGGTTCGTGGCCTCGCGCGCGGGGGATTTCCGGCTCCAATCGCGATCGCCTGCCATCGACAAGGGCGATCCTGATTCGCCTTTGGACCCCGACGGCACGCGCCGCGACCTGGGAGCGTTTTACTTCGACACTCGTCTCTCGAGACTTCCGGTGGCGCCTGCCGACCCGGACTCCGACGACGAAATGGCGTAAGCCGCAGAGGGTCTCCGGCCGCAGTGTATACTGCGGCATGGCTTGCGGCTTTCTGTACAGCCCGCGCTTTGCCGAGCACCGCACCGCGGCCGGTCACCCCGAACGCCCCGAGCGAGTCGCCTTTGTCTACGAAGCTCTCCTCAAATCCCCCCTCTTTAAGCAACTGAAACTTTACGAGCCCACCCCCTGTCCGCTCGAGTGGATTGAGCGGGTCCACGATCCGCCATACATCGAGCGCGTGCGAGCGGAGTGCGAGGGCGGCACGGAGTATTTTGACTCGGCCGACACTTCGGTGTGTGCGAAATCTTACGAGATTGCTCTTCTGGCGGCGGGCTCGGGGATCGTGCTTCTCGACGCGCTGGCGGCGCACGAGATCGACTCGGGGTTTGCGCTCGTGCGCCCGCCGGGCCATCACGCCGAGCGCGACATTGCCCTGGGGTTTTGTCTCTTCAACAACGTGGCCATTGCGGCGCGCTACGCCCAGGAGCGCCACGGCATGAAAAAAGTGCTCATCGTCGATTGGGACGTTCACCACGGCAACGGCACGCAGCACGCGTTTGAGGACGACCCATCCGTTTTCTACTTCAGCACGCACCAGTTTCCGTTTTATCCCGGCACGGGCTCCGAGACGGAGCGGGGCCGCGGAGCCGGCGTGGGCACGACCCTCAATGTGCCCCTCCCCGCGGGATCGGGGGACCGCGAGATCGTGAGTGCCTTCGAGAAGAAGCTTCATCCCGCAGCCGTGGCGTTCAAGCCCGATCTCATCTTGATCTCGGCGGGTTTCGACGCGCACGTGAAAGACCCTCTCGCCGGCCTCGCCGTCTCGACGGCCGCCTACGGGCGCCTGACGGAGATTCTGCAGGACATTGCTCACACAAGCGGCTCGCGGGGGATTCTGTCGTTTTTGGAAGGGGGCTACTCGTTGCCCGACCTCGCGGCTTCCATAGAGTGCCACATCACGGCGCTGGCGAAGGGCTAGGCGCCTGCTATAATACGCCCCATGCCCAATGTCCTTGTCCTGGATCTGGAGACCCAGCGCACCTTTGCGGAGGTCGGGCGCGACAACCTCCGGGAGATGGGCATTTCGGTGTGCGGCATCTACAGCTACGCCACGCAGAGTTTCCTGACCTTTGAGGAGCCGCAGCTTCGCGCGCTCGACCCCCTCCTGCGCGAGGCCGATCTTCTGGTGGGCTTCAACATCCGCCATTTTGACCTGCCCGTGCTCCAGCCCTACCTCCTGACGAAGCTGGCCGACGTGCCCCTGCTCGACCTTCTGGACGACGTCGTGAAGGTGCGCGGCCACCGCGTTCACCTTCAGAGTATCGCCGAGGCCACCCTGGGCGACTCCAAGAGCGGCACCGGATTAGAGGCCATCCAGATGTACCGCAGGGGGGAGATGGATGCGCTGAAGAAGTATTGCCTGGACGACGTGCGCCTCACGCGCGACATCTATGAATATGGAAAGGCGAACGGGCGCATTCGTTTTCGCTCGATGCGGGACAATCAGATGCATGAGGTTCCGGTCGGCTGGGCGTCCCTCGAGCCCGCGGCGCGCCGCGCCGCCTTTCCCACGAGCTTGTTCTGATGGAGAAGCGCCTGCATACGGTCTGGTACCCGGTCAAGGACGTGAAGCGCGCGGCCCGCTTCTACCGTGAGGTGCTGGGCCTGGTGCACCGGTTCACGGACCGGGACGGGTGGTGGGCGGAGTTTGAGGCCGGCGGCGCAAAGCTCGGGCTTCATAAAAAGTCTCACGGTCGTAAGGGCCACCACGAAGTGCCGGACCGGCAGGCGGTTGCGGTCCTGGAAGTGGATGACCTCAAGGCCGCCTCGGCCGAACTCAAGCGCAAGGGCGTGCGCTTCCGCGGCCCCGTGGTGCGCTTGGGCTCCTTCGGATCCATAGCCAGCTTCGAGGATCCTGACGGCAACCTCCTTCAGCTCTTCCAATACGCCAAGCCCTCGGCCCCCCGCGCCGCGCAGCGCCGCAAGCGCGGCGAGGCCTATTCAGAGATCTAGCCCCTAAAAACCTCAAGAAAATTCTTGCATCCCGTCCGGAGTTGAGGTACCTTTGTGTTAACGTTTCCATATGATAACGTTTTCATGCGGAAACGTTTCCTTTTCTCCACGGGTTGGGGATCATGACAAAAATTACGATCCGCGAGGTCGCAAAGAGAGCCGGAGTCTCGATCGGCACCGTTTCCCGCTACCTGAACCCCAAGGCCGGGGGCTACGTGGCGGACGAAACGCGCCAGCGCATCCGGGAATCGATCGAGAACCTGAACTTCTTTCCCAATCCTTCCGCCCAGCGGATTCGCGGCAAGAAATGTTTTCAAATCGGGCTTCTCGCCTCCGACTCCCGCGACATCTTTGATTCCCGCTATCACACGCACCTGCTCTCGGGGATTCTTGACGGCATCCACGAGTCTTCCTATCGGCTGCAGATCATTCTGCTGAAAGACCGGGAGTATGCCCACGTGGAGGACCTGCTCCACGAGCAGGCGGTCGACGGGCTCATTCTGCTCACCTGGCGGATTCATCCGAACCTGATCCGGTTGATTGAGACGTGCAAGAAGAAACTCCCCGTCATGCTGATCAACGACTACGACCCGAAGGTGCAGGCGAACTTCGTGTATTGCGACGTGCGCGAAGGCATGGAGATGGCCACCCGCCACTTGATCGCAACGGGGCGCCGAAAGATTGCGTGCCTGAAAGGACCGACCTTGATCCGTTTCGGCACGGGCAGGGAGATGCTGACGGTCCCTTCGGCCGATGCGCACGAGAAGTTCCTCGGGTTTCAGAAAGCCATGGCGGAAGCGGGGCTGCGCGTGCAGATGAAGTGGGTGCGGGAGTGCCTGACGTACAGCGCGGAGGAGGGCTATACGCAATCTTGTTCGCTCCTGGAGGAAGGGGAGCGTCCCGAGGCCGTCCTGTGCGCAAACGACGAAATTGCCCTCGGGTGCTTGCGGGCGCTTGCGGAACGGGGGATCGCGTGCCCCAAAGACATGGCTGTCATGGGATTTGACGGGACGGAGAAGGGCGCATTGGCCCATCCGCCCCTGACCACGATTGAGCAGGATTTGGAAGCCATGGGCACCAAGGCGGCCGAGACGCTGGTCGGCATTGTGGATGGGCGGCTCTCGGACCCCATCCATGTCCGCTTCAGCCCGCGGCTCCTGATTCGGGAGTCGGCGTGAAGAGGGGGCAGTCAGCAAGAGAGAAAGGGTTTTAGTTTCAATGTAAGCGTAAACGTTTCCATAGTTTCGAACTGACACGAGGCTATGAACCCATTCACTGAGCGGAGAAAACGGGGCCAACCATCGGGCGCGGACGCTCCCAGGCGGGAGCCGATCCACGGACTCAAGCCGCTCGGAATCCTTCCATTTCAAGAACAGCATAAAAAACGTTCCCTCCTTCGAGCCGTTTCCTGGGCGGTAGTGGTCTGCTTCACGACGACTCAAATCTTGTGGACCGCGCCGGTCCCTGCCTGGGCGGACGAATGGCGCTCGCCCGGCGGGACCCTTCAGCCCACGCGCCCTGCTGTTGAGGAGGACGAAGAGGAGGAAGAAGAACCGCCGCCCGCTCCAGCGTCCGGTGAACTCCCCGATACCTCAGACTTTCTCATGGCGTCCGCCCTTCCCCTGTCTCCTGCATCTCAGGAAGGAAGCGGGCGGGTGGTCGTGCCGGCCGAGGGGAGCTTGTGGTCCGAGGATGAGCAGGATCGCCCCGCCTATGAGGTTGACCGCTTCGACTTTGACGATGCCTTGGATTAC
>CAZPNG010000182.1:0-10544 GCA_964587845.1 uncultured bacterium
CGGGCGCAAATCAGAATGCGCCCCCACGCCCGGCTCATGGGCTTCGCGAAGGTATGGAGCGTTCGCTGAGAGGGACCGTTTCTCATAACAAAGTTAGTATAGCACACACCGCAAAGCGGCTCAAGATGCCACGAGCTCCAACCCTTTTTGGACGGCCGGGTCTTCTCGGAAGCTCTTCCACACGACGCCCTCATGCAGAAGGTTGGCTAAGGAAAGGAAACTCATGGCCTGATGGGCAGTTAGGAAATCCGGGGATGGGCGGCCGGCGACCCAGTCAAAAGAGTCGCGAAAGCCGCAGCAGCTCTTGCCCGAGCGGTCCTCCAGGCGGGGCCGCACCCCGAGGAGTTCGAGGGTGCGCAGGTTCTGATAGGCCTCGTTGGGGAAATAGAGGGAAGCCAGAATGGAAGCGTAGGGCGCAACGATCTTGTCCGTAAGCTCGCCGTGGGCGAGAAAACGGCCCTTCAGGTCCTGAGAAGCCGACCAGCCCCAAACCGGGGCGCCGATGCGCTTGGCATGCTTCATTTGAGATCGCGCATAACTTCTCTGGGAGCGGCCCATCTCGGTGGCTCTTTCGTCGAGAAACAAGCCGGGCATGTACTGCGTGAAAAGACCCCCTTCATCGAGGCCGTCCACGAAGAAGGTTTGCCCCTCCCGCTTCTGAGCGGGGCGTATGAGGCTTTGCCAGTGCGTCTTGGGCGCCCATCCCCGCGCAATGAGGTAGAAGCTTAGGAGGCGCGTTTCTGAAGCGAAATGCTTGTAGTTCCAGTGGCCCCAGGATTGCAGGACCGCAAAGTTCTGCGTGTTGACGTTGTAGCCGCCCTTGAGCCACCCCGTGGCCGGGTCGTAAAAATATTTCATGTCCATGCGGCGTATGAGGGCATGAAGGCGCTCCTCTAGTTCGGGAAAAGAAGTCTTTGCCACGGTAAGGCCGGCGATCAGCGCGCCCAGGTGGGGCCCGTAAGAGAACTCATCTCCGTGCGTGGGCTCCAGAGTCTGGACGAGAATCCAGGGCCTGGGGATTCCGCGCCACGTTTCTACGCGCTCAAGCGCTGTGATGCAAC
This sequence comes from uncultured bacterium, assembly GCA_964587845.1. GTDB lineage: Bacteria > Omnitrophota > Omnitrophia > Omnitrophales > CAZPNG01 > CAZPNG01. The sequence goes on from CAZPNG010000182.1 coordinate 1,062, forward strand.
GTTCCATGCGGTGGATCACGTCGCGCTCAGCCACGATCCCGGTGCGCCGGGCGACTGCGACGGATGCCATGTACAAGCCGACGTTGGTCATGGAGGTGGCAGGCTGCTCGGTGCTGGAATCATACGGGAGGCCGGTCTTATCATCAACGAACGTGGCTAGGCCCTGCCAGGTGTCCTTGTAGAGGGCGCGGAAATAATCCAAGGCCTCGGCGCTGGGCCTGCCGGGTGCAAAGGCCCCGTCCCGGCCCCACAGGACCCACGCGGCCCAGCCGCCACTGAGCATTCCGACGATGAGCAAAAGCGCAAAGCGTGCAGGGAGCCTCCGAGGACGCAGGGAGTCCAACGCCTCCGGCGGCCGGATTTGTACTGTTCGTTTCTGGGAATCAAGCACGGACGTGTCTGGCATGGGAAGAACTCCTGTATTCAGCATAGACCCGCCGGCACCTCATGTCAACGCGAAGCCGGGACGTGACTTACAAGAGACACGCGGGTTTTAGAGATGCTATAATTCACTTTCATTTCATGCGCCTGACCCAGAGTTCCTCAAGCCCCGCATCTTCGAAACCTCCCTTTGCCCGGGGCGTGCGCTGGGATCTTTCAGACCTTTACCCTTCGGCCGCGAGCCCGCGGCTGTGGGAAGACCTGGAGGCCGCCGCGGCCTGCGCCCGTGACTTTGAGAAGCGCTACAAACCCTTCTTCCAGGAGCCGACGCTTTCGGCGAGCCTTCCGCTGGCCGATTTGCTCAAGGATTACAAGCACATTCTCACCGTCATCACCAAGCCTGTGGTCTATGCCCAGCTCTTGTTCGCCGAAAAAACGAACGTGCCCGCAATCGGCGCGCTCCTGCAAAAGATTCAGGCCCTCACCACGGATATTCGCTCTCACCTTCTGTTTTTTGAAGTTTCATGGAACAAACTTGACGCCGAGACTGCGCGGCTTCTCGCCGAGAGCCCTGCAGTCGCACCCGACCGCCACTATTTGGAGCACCTGAGAGTCTACGCCCCGTACACGCTCTCGGAGCCCGAGGAAAAGATCATGAACCTCAAGGCGTTGACAAGTGGCTCAGCCTTTGCGCGCCTGTTCGATGAGGTGGTGAACAACATCCCTTTTTGGATGCGCCGCCGCGGCCGGCGCGAGAAGCTCTCAGAGGCGCACGTGCTGGCCCAGCTCCACTCCCCCCTGCGCGCCGAGCGAAAAGCCGCGTCGATGAGCCTGGCTGAGGGGCTCAAGGCCAACGGGCGGTTGCTCACGTACGTTTACAACATGGTACTCGCAGATCACCGCACGATCCTCAAGATCCGACGCTACACGCACCCCATGGACCCCATGAATCTCAGTAACGAGACGGACCTCAAGAGCGTGATGAGTCTCGTGGACGCGGTCAAGCAGGCGTATCCCCTCGCCGCTCGCTTCTACCAACTTAAGAAAAAGGCCCTTCGTCTCGAGCGGCTGACCGATTATGACCGGTACGCGCCCCTCGAGGCACGCTCCAAGAGCGTGCCCTTTGAGCGGTGCCGCGAGATCGTGGTCGAGGGCTACCGCGCTTTCAGCCCGCAGGCCGGCGCGATCGCGGAGCAGTTTTTCAGTAAGCGCTGGATCGACGCCGAGGTGCGGGAGGGCAAGCGTGGAGGGGCGTTTTCGTGCATGACGACGCCGGACCTGCATCCTTACATCCTGGTGAACTACACCGGCACGCTGCGGGATGTGCTTACCGTGGCGCACGAGCTCGGCCATGGCATTCATCAGACGCTCAGTGGCCGGCGCGTGGGGGTCCTGGAAGCGGACGCGCCGCTCACGCTTGCCGAGACGGCCTCGGTGTTCGGAGAAATGCTGATTTTCGAGCGACTTCTGGCGGAGGAAAAAGATCCGGGCCGGCGCCTCGCTTTGCTGTGCGGGAAGATCGACGATCAGATTGCCACCGTGTTCCGGCAAATTGCGCTTACGGACTTCGAGCTGCGGGTCCATGAGGCGGGAGCGAGGGACGGCGAGCTTGCTTTTGAGATCTTTGGGCAGCACTGGATGGAAGCCAACCGCGAGCTGTACGGCTCAAGCGTGGAGCTCACCGACGCCTACCGGTGCGCGTGGTCCTACATTCCGCACTTCATCCACTGCCCTTTTTATTGCTATGCGTATGCTTTCGCGCAACTCTTCGTGTTGGCGTTGTATCAACAGTACCGCAGCGGGAAGCCGGGATTCGTGGAGAGCTACCTGGAGATGCTTTCCCTGGGCGGGTCGCGAAAACCGCAGGAGATCGCGCAACTGGTGGGTCTGGACATCCAGCGCGAGGATTTTTGGCGAACGGGGCTTTCGCTTTTAGAAGAGTTGATTGCTCAGGCGGAGCGGAGCGCGGAGGAGGTCGGGCTCGTCAATTCCCGTGGTGCGCGGTCATCCAGCGCACCGTCCCGCTCTCGGAGCGCATGAGCACGCTCGAGGTCACGGGGCCCCGGCTTGTGAAACGAACGCCTCGAAGCAAACTTCCGTCCGTGACGCCGGTGGCGGCGAACCCGCAGTCCCCGCGCGCGAGCTCGTCGATCCCGTAAACGTTCGAGTCTGGCTGGGTCCCATCCGGCTTGACCACTTGCCCGGTGAAGCCGCCCTTCAGGCACTTCATGGCGCAGGCGGTGATGACGCCTTCGGCCGCCCCCCCCACTCCGCATAGCAAATCAATGCCGCTTTCGGGCAGGCAACAGGCGATTGCGCCTGAGATGTCACAGTCCTGGATGAGCTTGATGCGAACGCCTAGCTCGCGCAGCTCACTGATCAAGCCCGCGTGGCGGGGCCGGTCAAGCAGGCAAACCATGATTTTGGGCGGCTCCTTGCCGGTCACCACGCTGATCTTGTGGATGGTTCGGCTGATGGGCTCGCCCAGTTGCAGCTCGACCTTGCTCGCGATTTCGGGGCCGTAGGCCAGCTTGTTCATGTAAAACTCACGCGTCGTGAAGAGGGCCCCCTCCTCGGCCACGGCAATTACGCTCATCGCCTCCGGCCCCGAGGTCACCGTGGGACGGGTGCCGTCGATGGGATCGACGGCGAGTTCAAAGGTCCTCCCGGGTTTGCCCTTGCCAGCCAGTCTTCCGACACGCTCCCCTTCGAAGAGGCCTGCGCTATGATCTTTTCTTCCCTCTCCGATCGCGACCCGGGCTGAAAAGTTAGTTTGGTTGAGACGCGCGCGCATGGCTTCGGTGGCCGCTTGATCCGCAGATTCTTTAGCGCCGCTGCCGATCCAGGCGGATGCGGCGATGGCGGCGGCTTCGGTGGCGCGCACGAGGTCGAGGGCGATCTCTTTCATGTCCGTCAGGCCAGTTTTTGCGAAACCAGGTCGCTCACCTTCTTGCCGTCCGCGCGCCCGCCGGCCTGTGCCATGACTTCTTTCATGACGGTGCCCCTATGCGCCTTGGACGTGGCGCCGGTCTTCTGGATGGCCATCGCGACGATGCCGGCCAGCTCCTGATCCGTAAGGCCCTTGGGAAGGTAGCCTTCGAGCACTGTCAGTTCAGCTCGCTCACGGGCCGCGAGTTCCGGGCGGTTTCCCTTCTCGTAGCCCTGGATGGATTCTTGGTGCTGCTTGACCTGCTTCTGAAGGACTTTGCAGACGTCTGCATCGTCCAGCTTGGGAGCGCGCTTCTCGATGGCAGTGTTTTGGAGAGCCGCCTTGAGGAAGCGAAGCGTGGAGGTCTTGAGTTCATCGCGGGCCAGAAGGGCCGCTTTGAGGTCGGCTTCAATCTTGTCGTGGAGCATGTCGAGTTCCTTTCTTGGGAAACTTACCAGTCCTTGTCCGGAGGCTGGTCGCTTCGGGGCACCGGCGGCGGCCGCCTCAGGAATTGCATTTCGCGCTCGGATTCATTCAAAGCATTTAAGATGCGCAAGGCCTCAGCCTGCGAGATGCGTGAGCCCCCGCCTGACCCTGCCTGAGTGCCCATTTCGGGGCGGGGCTCAGTCCCCTGTTCAGGCACCGGCTGGGGCTGGCGCTCGGGGCCCTGTTGGGAGTCGGGTTTCGGCTGCTGGAGATCGCGCCCTTGCTGCGTGTCTTTCTGTTCGCCCTCGCCCTTCTCTTTTTCGGCCTGACCGCGCTCACCCTGTAGCTCTTGCTCATCGCGAGATTGCGCGCCCTTCTCCTCGCCCTCGCCCGACTTCCCGCTCTGGCCCTCGCCTTCCCCCTGGCCGCCCTGCGATTGCTCTTGCTGCTCCGAGCCGCCGGTGGGCTGTTGTTGCTGCTGGGGTTGTTGTTGCTGTTGTTGGCGCTGATTTTGTTGTTGCTGTTGAGGCTGAGGTTGTTGCTTCTGGTTCTGCCGGTCTTGGTTGCGCTCCTGCTGCTTCTTTTCGAACAGGGCCTTCTTTTTCTTCAGAAACTCCAGATTCGCCTTCGCGTCCTCATCCGAGGAGTTCAAGTCCAGCGCTTTTTTGTAGGCCTCGATGGCGCGTTCAAAATTGCCCAGGCGGTAGAAGGTGTTGCCTGCATTGTAGTGCGCGCGGGCCGCAAGGCCCTTGTCCGGGGCTCCCGCCAAAGCCTTCTCGAGCTCCTGGCCCGCGTCGCGGTAGCTTGCGACTTCATAGAGCGTGCTGCCGAGGTTGTAATGCAGAGGGGCGGCGTCCGGCTTTTTGACAAGGGCTTTGCGGTACAAGTCCTGGGCCGTCTGGTAGTGCTTCTGCTCGAACTCTTTATTGGCTCGCTCGTTAAGCGAGCGGGGCGAGTTTGCGAACCCGCAGTGCAGGAGGAGCGCAAACCCGACCAGGAGAGCACAGAGCAGCTTCATGCGGCAACCTTTCGCCGTTCGCTCACCAACAGATCTGCGATGAGAAGCACAAGCGCGAACGCCAAAAACAGCTGGAAATGGTCCTCGCGTTCGGTGATCTCGCGCTCCTTGTACTTCTCCTTACCGAGCTTGCCGATGTCCGCATAGATTAAATCCACCTCGCGCTCGCCCGGGGTGCTTGGAAAGTACAAGCCGCCGGTTTCCCGGGCCAGTCGTTCCAGGTTCTGTTCGTCGAGCTTGGAGATCACGACTTGTCCGGAGCGGTCCTTCTTGTACGCCACAATCTGGGTCTTATCGGCGCGCAGGGGGATCGGTTGTCCGTTCAGGGTGCCCATGCCCACGGCATAAACGCGCACCCCCTTCTTGCGGCACAGGTCAATGGCGCGCGGCAGTCCCTGGTCGTGGAACTCCCCGTCGGAGAAGAGGACGATGACGCGGTTCTTGCGCCCCGTGTCGGGAAAGGCGGCTACGGCGCGCTCGATGGCGTCCCCCACCGCGCTGCCGGGATCGGGCAGCAGGCCCACATCGAGCGCATCGAGGAAAAGGTTGAAAGCTCCGTAGTCCAGCGTCATGGGCGTTTGCAGGAAGCTTGAGCCGGCAAACGCCACAAGGCCCACGCGGTCGCCTTTCAGCCTCTGAATGAAGGAACGCAGGGTCAACTTCGTTTTTCGGATGCGGCTGGGCTTCAGGTCCTCCACGAGCATGGAGAGCGACGTGTCCACGACAAACATCATGTCGATGCCGCGGCGTTCCACCTTGTGTTTCTCACTCCCCCATTGCGGCCGGGCGAGCGCCAAAAGGAGCAGGGCGAGCGCTATGAGGAAGATGGCGAAGCGCGCCCTTCGCCGCTCGGGCCAGTGCGTCAGGGAGATGCGCGGCCAGGTGGCGGGCAGGGCGAAGGTTGCGGTCCTTCTGCCTCGAACGCCGCGCAGCGCGTAGCCGGCGAGGAGCAGCGCGGGAATCAGCCACAACAGATGAAGGAGCGGAGCGTTATAAAACTGCATGCTAGGGCAGCGCCGCGTACACGGTTCTGGAAAGCGAGAAGCCGGCCAGGACGACGCCGATGCCCGGCCAGAGAAAGACGGGAAACAACTCTTCATGGGTGGTGTATTGCTTGACCGTGATGTCGGTCCTTTCGAGCGCGTCGATCTTCTTGTAGATTTCGCGCAACGACTGAGGATCAAAGGCCCGGAAATACAGTCCCCCTGAGAGCTGGGCGATCCGCTTCAGCGTGTCTTCATCGATGGCGACATTGGCCTGGATGTAGCGCTTGCCCAGGATGGGGTCCATCACGGGAAAAGGCACCAGCCCGCCGCGCCCCACACCGATCGTGTAAATCTTGACGCCGAAGGAGCGTGCCAGATCGGCCGCGGTGATGGGATCGATGTTGCCGGCGTTGTTCTCGCCGTCCGTGATGAGGATGATGATCTTGGATTTAGCTTCGCTTGATCGCAGGCGGTTCACCGCCGTCCCGATCCCCAACCCGATTGCGGTGCCGTCCTTGATCGCGCCGATCTCCACCTCGTCGAGAAGACGGATCAGCACATCATAATCCAGAGTGAGCGGGCATTGGGTGTACGCCTTTCGGGCAAAGACGACCAAGCCGATCCGATCGCTCGTGCGCCCCTGGATGAATCGTTTGGCCTCCTGCTTGGCGATGGCCATGCGGTTGTCCGGCTTGAAGTCTTCGGCCAGCATGGATCCGGAAATGTCGAGAGAGAGCACGATGTCCACGCCCGAGGTTTCAAGCTCCCGTTCCGCCGTGACCGACTGCGGCCGGGCGAGCGCGAGGACCACGAGCGCGCAGGCAAACGCGCGGAAGAGATCCGGCAGCCGGAAGGTTCTCGCGCGCCAGGTGCGCGGCAGGCCCCGGAGCAGGCCGCTTTCGGGGAACGTGACGGAGGCGGGTTTGAAGCGCCAACGGATGGCCAGCGCAGCAGGGATCAGGACCAGTAAGAGCAGGAAAACGGGGTGTTTAAAGGCCATATCCGTTCCTTCACTGCGCCGTTGCGGCAGGTTCCACCGCCGGACGTTCCTGGGTTTCGGTCACAAACGATTTCACCTTCTTGTGCGAGTCGAGAAGAGCGGTGGGCGCCGGCCGGTCCTTGGCAAACTTCACGAGGTCCAGGGCCGATAGAATCTCAAAGAGCTCTGTCTCGAGCGAATCGGACACGGCCTTGTCGCGAAGCGAGCGGCGAATCTCAAAGGTGGTGGATTCCAGCGCCGGCACGAGGAAACGCCGTTCGAGGTAGCGGCGCGCGATCTCGGAGAGGCGGACCGCGAACGCCTTCGGCTCTCCGCGGCGCAGGAGATCGGAGTCATAGAGCTCCGAGAGCGCCCGGAAGGCCTCGTCGTGACTGGAGAGGGCCGGCTCGGAACTCTGGGCCTTCTCGCGCACGCGGCGGCGCTTGGCTGCGTAGAGGGCCCCGGCCACCGCCGCACCTGTGAGGAGCGCGAGGGCGAGAAGCCCTATCCGGCGGCCCGGCGCATACGGCACGACGCCCTTCGCGCCCCGGATGTCTTCGGGCTCGCGTTCCCCGGAGCGGATCACGCTCTTCACGCTCACGTAGAGGCGCTCTGAGGTCAGGATCTGGGTCTTGCCTTCGGGTAAGCGAAACGTGAGCGGCACACCTTCGATGACGTACTCCCCCACCTCGTAGGTCGTGATCGAAAAACTGCGGCCGTCACGAATCATTCCCTTTTCTTCGACCGGCGCGATGTCGCGGATGCCTTTGATCTCGAAATCTTTGAGCTGGCCGGAGCCCACGGGGGTGAGGAGCTGGATGTCTTTGCGCCGCTTCACGATCACCTCGTAGGTGATGGGGTCCCCGATCGTGACCGAGGCACGGTCCAACTGGGCCTTCACGGAAACCACCTGATCCGGGTCGGCGCACACCGCGAGCGAGCCGGCCGCGATCCAGGCCGTCAGGGCCAGCGCGGCGGCCTTAACGGCGCCGCTCGCGTTCCTTGAAGAAGCGGAAGAGGGGTTCCACATAAGACTGACCGATCTGAAGGTCGACCTTGTCGATCGCCATCTTTCGGAACAAGGTTTCGAGCGCCGAGCGCCGCGCGGCAGCCGCGCGGGCGAACTCCGTGCGCACCCTTGCCGAAGAGGTGTCGAGAAGCACCCACTCTCCGGTTTCGGGATCTTCCAAATGAACGAGGCCGCTCGCCGGCAAGTCTGTCTCGGCGGGATCGGTCACGGCGAGCGCGATGACGTCGTGGCGGGCGGAAACCACCGCGAGCGCCCTCTCGAACCCCTGGGCCTGGAAGTCGGAGACCACGAACAGGATGGCGCTGCGGGTGAGGATTCGAAGCGCATACTCCAGGGCGTCTGAGAGGTTGGAGCGCCGGCCCTGCGCCTCATGGTACAGGACCTCGCGCACGACGCGCAGGACGTGCTGCTTGCCCTTCTTGGGCGGGACAATGCGCTCGACCGTGTCGGAAAAAAGCACGCAGCCGACCTTGTCGTTGTTCTTGACGGCCGCGAACGCCAGGAGGGCGCAGATTTCGGCCATGGCCTCGGACTTCAACTTTTCCCGGGTGCCGAAGAGGGTCGAGCGCGATCGGTCGATACAGAAGAAAACCGTGAGTTCCCGCTCTTCGACGAACTGCTTGACGAACGGATGTCCCGTGCGCGCCGTGACGTTCCAGTCGATCGAGCGGATGTCGTCACCCACCACGTACTCCCGCACGTCGGCGAACTCGATGCCGCGGCCCTTGAAGACGGACTCGTACTCGCCTCCGAAAAGATCGTTGACGAGGCGTGTGGTGGTGATTTCAATGTGGCGGACCTGCCGCCACAGGTCCCTGGGGATCACTGCTTACGGCACCTCGATCTTGTCGAAGAGCTTTGCAATGATGTCGTCGGAGGTTTTTTCCTCGGCCTCGGCCTCGTAGGTGACGATGATGCGGTGTCGTAACACGTCGTGACCCATCTCCTTCACGTCGTCGGGGATCACGTAGCCGCGGCCGTTCAGGAAGGCATGGGCCTTGGCGGCCTGGGTGAGGTGGATCGAGGCCCGTGGAGACGCGCCGTAGGCGATCAGGTCCTTCAGCTCGGGAAGATTGTACTTGTCGGGCTCGCGCGACGCGAAGACCAGGTCGAGCACGTAATCCTTGATCTTCTCATCGACATAGATCTTGGACACCACCTGGCGCAACTTCAAGACGTCGGCAGCCGTGGCGACCGGCCGCACCTCCGGGACCTGACGACCGGCCATGCGCTCGAGGATCTCCCGCTCATCCTTCTTGCTGGGGTAGGTCACCTTCAGCTTGAGCATGAAGCGGTCGACCTGCGCCTCCGGCAGCGGGTAGGTGCCTTCCTGCTCGATCGGATTCTGGGTGGCCATCACCAGGAATGGCTCATCGAGCGGAAAGGTGTTCTCCCCGATGGTCACCTGGCGCTCCTGCATGGCTTCCAGCAGCGCGCTCTGGACCTTGGAAGGCGCCCGGTTGATTTCGTCCGCCAGGATGATGTTGGCGAAGATGGGGCCCTTCTTGGTCGTGAAGGCGCCGTCCCGCGGGCTGTAGATGAGGGTGCCGATGAGGTCTGCAGGCAAGAGGTCGGGCGTGAACTGGATGCGCTGGAACTTCATGTCGATCGCCTGCGAGAGGGTCTTCACGGACAGGGTCTTGGCCAAGCCCGGGACCCCTTCAATCAGGATGTGGCCTTCGGTGAGGAGCCCCGCCATGAGCCGCTCGAGCAAGGTGCGCTGCCCCACGATGA